>DRLF01000295.1 GCA_011051425.1 Thiolapillus brandeum
CTGTATCTGTCGATTTTCAATATTTTCATCAGTCTGCTGCAGATTCTCGGCATCTTCGGCGACGACTGATC
Source organism: Thiolapillus brandeum (assembly GCA_011051425.1). GTDB lineage: Bacteria > Pseudomonadota > Gammaproteobacteria > Chromatiales > Chromatiaceae > Thiolapillus > Thiolapillus brandeum_A. The sequence goes on from DRLF01000295.1 coordinate 72, forward strand.
CGGGAAAACCCGACAAACCCCGGTTCAATACCGGGGTTTTTTTATGGGTGTGGACCTACAAAGGACGATACGAATGAATATCTGGTTACAAATAGGCAGCGCCGTTGTCGTGGTGCTGATGCTGGTCTTTCTTTATCCCGCCGCCAAGCACTGGCTGACCAACGGTCCCAAAGCCAAAAAGGGCGACTGGCAGGCCGCCGCCATCCCTCTGCTACTGGTAGTGGGCTTCGTAATCCTGCTGATCATGATGGTCAGATAGCAGCAATCAACTTCATTCCGCCCATGTAAGGCCGCAGCACGTCGGGCACCTCGATACTGCCGTCCGCCTGCTGGTAGTTCTCCAGCACCGCAACCAGGGTACGCCCCACTGCCAGACCGGAACCGTTTACCGTATGCAGCAGTTCAGGCTTGCCGGTTTCCGGGTTACGCCAGCGCGCCTGCATCCGCCGCGCCTGGAAATCCAGGAAGTTGGAACAGGAAGAAATCTCCCGATACTTGCCCTGCCCCGGCAACCAGACCTCCAGGTCGTAGGTTTTGGTGGAACTGAAGCCCAGGTCGCCCGTGCAAAGCGTAACCACACGATAGGCCAGCCCAAGCTTCTGCAGGATGCTTTCCGCATGCGCGGTCAGTTCCTCCAGCGCCCTGAAGGAATCCCCGGGACGAACGGCCTGCACCAGCTCTACCTTGTCGAACTGATGCTGGCGGATCATGCCACGGGTATCCTTGCCGTAGGCGCCGGCTTCGGAACGGAAGCAGGGGGTGTGGGCCACCACCTTGAAAGGCACGGCATCCGCATCGAGAATCTCGTCCCGCAAAAGGTTGGTCAGGGGTACTTCGGCCGTGGGAATGAGGTAGTAGTCCTGCTCTCCCTCCAGCCTGAAAGCATCCTCGGCAAACTTGGGCAGCTGCCCGGTGCCGGTCATGCTATCCGCATTCACCATGTAGGGCACATAGGTTTCACGGTAACCGTGTTCCGTGGTGTGCTGATCCAGCATGAACTGGGTCAGCGCGCGATGCAGACGCGCCATGTTGCCGTGCATGACGGTGAAGCGCGAGCCCGTAATCTTGGCCGCGGCCGCAAAATCGAGGCCGCCCATGGCCTCCCCCAGGTCCACATGGTCTTTCGGCTCAAAATCAAAAGAAGGAATGTCACCCCAGGTACGCTCTTCGCGGTTGTCTTCTTCATCCTCTCCATCCGGCACGGAATCATCCGGCAGGTTGGGCAGCCCCATGAGGATATCCCGCAGCTGTTCCTGCACCTGTTTCAGGTCATTCTCGGCGTCCTTGAGTGCATCACCGAGGCTGGCGACTTCATCGAGCAGGGGCTGAATGTCTTCACCTGCCGCCTTGGCCTTGCCGATTGATTTTGAACGGGTGTTGCGCTCGTTCTGCAGCTCCTGGGTACGTACCTGCAGTTCCTTGCGCCGGGCTTCGAGTTTTTCGATGGCCAGCGTGTCGAGCGCCATACCCCGCCGCTTCAGTGTATCGGCCACTTCCTGCAGATTGTTGCGTAACAGTTTCGGGTCCAGCATGTCAGTCGCTCAGGTTGGTGCGGGCAGGCCAATAGACCAGGTGCCCGGGTTCGAGTAGGGTTTTCAGGTGCTTGATGACGGAGTCCATCTTTTCCGGACGATCGAAAAACTCGATCACTACCGGCATATCCAGCGACAGATCCAGCAGGGAAGCGGTGTGCATCTTACCGGAACGGCCGAAGCCTGCAACTCCCCGAAAAGCCGTCACTCCCGCCACATGCTCCTCATTGTGCAGATAGTTCAGCATCTTCTTGAGCTTGTGCTCTCCTTCGGTGCAATAAATGCGCACCATGGTCACTTCATCGGTCATAACTGTCTCCCCAGGATGACGCCCAGCCAGGCCGCAGCTACGCAGACAACAACGCTGCCGCCCGCATTGAGCAGCGCCTTGCCGATCTGAGCTTCCTCGATCAGGTTGAAGGTTTCGATGGAAAAGGTGGAAAAAGTGGTGAACGCGCCGAGAAAGCCGATGAGCAGAAAGGCCCGCAATTCCGGGCCGCTGGTCAGGCGATCCAGCAACAGCACATAGAGTGCTCCCATGGCGAAAGAGCCCAGGACGTTGACCATCAGGGTTCCCCAGGGAAATCCCCGCCCCAGCCAGGCGTATGTAGCGGTGGATACCCAGTAGCGCATCAACGCGCCGAGGGCGCCTCCTGCAGCAATGGCAAGTGCTTGCATTCCGTATTCCGGTTTGGGATAAAACTGCTGCCTATTCTACACTGCCATCGCCGGCAGCAGCATCCAGTTCCCGCAAATGCGCCAGTTTTTCCTCGATGCGGATTTCCAGCCCCCGGCTGACCGGATTGTAGTAGCGAGCCTTCTGCAGTTCATCCGGAAGATATTGCTCACCCGCAGCATAGGCCTCCGGTTCGTCGTGAGCATAGCGGTAAGCCTTGCCGTAACCCAGCTCTTTCATCAGTTTCGTGGGCGCATTGCGCAGATGAATGGGCACCTCCAGTGAGCCGGTTTCCCTGGCATCCCGCATGGCAGACTTGAATGCCATGTACACGGCATTGCTCTTGGCGGCACAGGCCATGTACACCACTGCCTGGGCGATAGCCAGTTCACCTTCGGGACTGCCCAGGCGCTCCTGCACCTGCCAGGCGTTCAGCGCCAGCTCCAGGGCTCGGGGATCGGCATTGCCGATATCTTCCGAGGCCATGCGCACCACACGCCGCGCAACGTACAAAGGATCACAACCACCATCGAGCATGCGGCACAGCCAGTACAGCGCCCCATCTGGGGATGAACCCCGCACGGATTTGTGCAGTGCGGAAATCTGATCGTAAAAAACTTCGCCACCCTTGTCGAAGCGCCGTACCTGGCCGGCGCATACTTCGGCGATGACATCCGAAGAGATCTTTCCTTCCTCTGCCAGTCCTGCGGCGCTCTCCAGCAGGTTCAGCGCGCGGCGGGCATCACCGTCGGCCGCCTGGGCGATACGCTGCAGGTCATCCTCCGCTATCTGCAATGGCTCTTTCCCCAGGCCACGCTCAGTATCCTGCAGGGCGAAGTGAAGCACTTCCAGCAACTCGGGCTGGGTGAGGGACTTGAGCACATACACGCGCGCCCGGGACAGCAGGGCATTGTTCAGTTCGAAAGAAGGATTTTCCGTGGTGGCGCCCACGAACAGGAAAGTGCCATTCTCCACGTGAGGAAGGAAGGCATCCTGCTGGCTCTTGTTGAAGCGGTGAACTTCGTCTATGAAAAGCACTGTACCCTGCCCGTTTTGCGCCTTTGTCTGCTGCGCCTGGGTCACTGCCGCGCGGATATCCTTCACCCCCGCCAGCACGGCAGAAAGTGTATGGAAGGCATATCCGGAAGCATTGGCCAGCAGGCGGGCAAGCGTGGTCTTGCCCGTACCCGGTGGTCCCCAGAAGATCATGGAGTGGAGCTGGCTCTTCTCTATCGCCAGCCGCAACGGCTTGCCTTCACCCAGGATATGAGACTGCCCGCGGTACTCGCTCAGGCTGCGCGGACGAATGCGATCGGCCAGGGGGCGTCCGGCAAGATCGTCCATCGCAAACAGGTCATCCGGGGTCATTGATCGAGGATATCGTATCCTGGCGGCGGCACGAACCTGAACAGGCTGTCATCTAGTGAGGGATTGCGCTGCAGATTGAAGAAATCGAAACGGCTGACCTGGCCGAACCGGTCCGCCATTTCCATACGCGCCAGTCGATCACCTTCGAAAGCCAGCAGAATCTGTTCGAACTGACTGTCTTCCTTTTTGGGGATGAGCTTCAGCCATCCCATACCCATGCGCTGTCCCAGATCCTTGATCTCGAAATCCTTGTCCAGATCCAGGACGCTGGCGAACAGGCTGGCAGGCGTGCCTTCCAGTGCAGCTTTCTGGGAGCGCTGGCTGACCTGCTGAATGTCTTCCTCGACCAGCCAGATGGTCTTGCCATCGGCAATGATGTAACGCGGGTATTCTCCCTCGTAAACCCAGCGGAAACGCTCGGGACGGGAGAGATAGAAAACACCACGGCTGTGGCTGACCTGGTCGGTTTCGGTATTGATAAGTTCCTGACTGAATTCGGCCTTGAGGGTCTTGAGGCCATCCAGAAAGCTTTCCAGCTGCTGCCGGACATCAGCCATCAGTGTGTTGCTGGTCAGCAGCAACATCAGCAACAAAAGTATTTTTATCATCTGCAACGGTCAGTCCTCGGGTGGCGGTGGCGCCAGCACTTCCCGGTTGCCTTTGCTGTCGGGTGTACTGACAACGCCGATGCGCTCCATTTCCTCGATCATGCGGGCAGCACGGTTGTAGCCGATCTTGAGCCGTCGCTGTACGCCGGATATGGAACCGCGGCGGCTTTGGGTGACGATCTGTACCGCCTCATCGAACAGGGGATCGGCATCTTCCGTATCCACACCGGCGGCTTCAGGAGATAGACCAGGAATGGCCTCGGTTGGTTCCTGGAGGATTTCCTCCAGGTAGTTGGCCTGGCCTGCCGCCTTGAGGAAATTCACCACACGATGCACCTCTTCATCCGAAACAAATGCACCGTGGGTACGCTGGGGAATGCTGGTTCCCGGAGGCAGATAGAGCATGTCGCCATGCCCCAGCAGGTGCTCGGCGCCCATCTGGTCGAGGATGGTACGTGAATCGATGCGAGAGGAAACCTGGAAAGCCACCCGGGTGGGGATATTCGCCTTGATCAGGCCGGTAATGACATCCACGGATGGCCGCTGGGTGGCCAGCAGCAGGTGGATACCTGCCGCCCTGGCCTTTTGCGCCAGGCGGGCGATGAGCTCTTCCACCTTCTTGCCCACCACCATCATCATGTCCGCCAGTTCATCGATGACCACGACGATATAGGGCATGTGCGTCAGATCAGGCGCAGTCTCCGGCTCATTTTCCGTCAGACCGGTCGGATCGGGTTTCCACAGGGGATCGGGAATGGGCTCACCCGCCTTTTCCGCATCCCTGATCTTCTTGTTGTAGCCGCCGATACCACGCACACCCAGGGCGGCCATGAGGCGATAACGGCGTTCCATCTCGCCCACGCACCAGCGCAGGGCATTGGCCGCTTCCTTCATATCTGTCACCACCGGGGTAAGCAGATGGGGAATGCCTTCGTAGACGGACAGTTCCAGCATCTTCGGATCCACCATGATAAGGCGCACTTCGTCTGCCCTGGCCTTGTACAGCAGACTCAGGATCATGGCATTGATGGCGACCGACTTTCCCGAACCTGTCGTGCCCGCGATCAGCGCATGGGGCATCTTCGCGAGGTCTGCAACCACCGGACCACCGGAAATATCCTTGCCCAGCACCAGCGTCAGTGGCGACCGGGAATGGTCGTAGGCTTCCGAACAAAGAACCTCGCTCAGATACACCATTTCCCGGTGCTCGTTGGGAATCTCCAGGCCGATGGTGGGCTTGCCGGGAATCACCTCCACCACCCGCACAGAAATCACCGACAGGGAGCGCGCCAAATCCTTGGACAGGTTGCTGATCTTGCTTGCCTTGGTGCCCGGCGCCAGTTGCAGTTCGAACAGGGTGACCACCGGACCGGGATGCACCGCCACCACTTCCACGGCAATGCGGAAATCCTCCAGTTTGCGCTCCACCAGGCGGGAAAGGGCTTCCAGGGCCTCTTCCGAATAGCCATGCTCGGTGTGCCTGGGTTCATCCAGCAGGGACAGCGCAGGCAGCTCCGAATTGGGCTCCGGCTCGATCAGGGTCATCTGCTTTTCTTTCTCGACCCGTATGCTGGGAACGACCTTGGTCACTTCCGGCTCGATCTTCGGAGGCTTGCGCTCCCTGATACGTTTCTGTTCTTTTTTCAGTGAATCGGAACGCGCCTGCCGCATTTGTTTGGCGGTCTTGGCTTCACTTTTCCTCTCTACAAAGGACCGGGTCAGGCGACGGAAACCATTGAGAACCAGTCCGCCGATACCATCCATCACCGCCAGCCAGGATATGCCGCTGAACAGGGTAAAGCCGATAAGGAACAGGGCCAGCAGAAACAGGCTGCCGCCTGCGGAACTGACCACCCCCACCAGCATGGACTGCAGTGCCTGACCCAGAATGCCACCGGGTCCTTCGGGCAGGCTGGTCTGCATGCTGATATGCATGGTGGCAAGTCCGCTTCCTGCCATCAGAGTGATGAAAAAACCCAGCCAGCGGAAGATCAGAAGCTGATAATCCACTTCCTTGCTGTCCTGCCGGTCACGAAACAGCAGCCAGCCACTCCACAGAATGATGATCGGCACCAGATAAGCGAGATAGCCGAACAGGGTGAGAAGCACGCTGGCAAACCAGGCGCCCGCAGGCCCTCCCATGTTCCTGGGCGTTTCTCTCGCGCCTACAAAAGACCAGCCTGGATCTTCCGGTGAAAACGTGAGGAGGGACAGGAAGAAATACGCGCTGATCGCAAGAAGCAGCAGAAAGGCTCCCTCTTTCAAACGTTTACTTAGGGTTTGATGCACAGTAGTTTTTATAAAATCAATATGTTATGGAAAAATTCTAGAGTATTTTAGCAGATATTCCGGCCAGGGGTATTCCCGACCTGTCCTTTCCTTGCAGGCACAGGCCGGATGGCATCAGCGGTTCAGGGCCTGCACCGCGTTGGCCAGCACCACGGGATCATGATGCCCCTGGTAGATCGGCAAAGGTTTCTTACCGGTATCGAACAGGCCATAAACAGCCATTTGCGCGCATCGCACGGAATACTCAACGGTGAACACACAATCGTGAGGCACTTCGGCAAACTGTCCCAGGAAGGCAAAGTTGCGGGCGCCGTCAGGCAATACCCTGGGACGGTCGCCCGGCTTCCTGGGCATGAACAGGCTGTCGATGAAAGGCATCATCACCGGCAGACAGATCACCTTGCCGGCGTCCACCACGGGTTGCATCAAATCCGCAATCTTCAGGTGGTACCAAAGCTCCTCCAGGATCTCCCGTCCGGAGCATTCGGACATTTTTTTCTTTACATGATTGCCTTCGCGATCAGGGTAGAGACCATAACCCCAGAAGACTTTCAC
>DRLF01000296.1 GCA_011051425.1 Thiolapillus brandeum
AACCTCGGAGGCAGGGATGCCGACGCGGAGCCTCCATGGATGTACTTACGGCGTTTTTCCGATCAGACACCACCCCAGCCAAGATTTAGATGACGGGCCCCTGGGCCGGACACGAGTTTTCTTCAAGAACAGGACGCAAGTTGCTATAGTCATCTATCATTGGAAAAATTTCAGAAAGAGCTGAATGAATCAGTTTGTGTTTTCGCAACAAGGCAGAAAGCCCCCTGAGGCATCGCCTGCTGCCCAAAGGAATGGTTGATGCACAACATCAGACAACAGATCCTTTTTATAGCCCTGCTGCCGGCACTGCTCCTTATTGCGATACTGTCGGTCTATCTGTTACTTACCCGCCTGCAGGATCTGGAAAAACAATTCTATTCCTGGGGCGACGTGCTGGCAGAGCAGCTGGCCACTGCTTCCATCAACAGCGTGCTGTCCAGCAAGCACAATGCGCTCGTTCTGCTTGCAGAGGAGACCCGCCATCTGCATCCGGACATTCTGGGTATCAAGATGATGGACTCCCACGGGCTGGTATTGCTGCAGTCCGGGGACAACACATCCCCGCTTCCCCAGCTCGACAACCAGTTCGAGGCCACCATCACGACAAATTACGACCTGCAGGACATCTACCGCTACTACCCTGACCAACCGGTTCCCCAGCCCGAAAACGGGCAACTGAAGCTGGGAAAAGTCGTGCTTTGGCTGGATCCCACCCCCATGGTGAAAAAGAAGCGCGAGATTATAACGACCACGGTAACACTGACTCTCATCGGACTGGCACTGACTGCCCTGCTGGCCCTGTTTCTCAGCAGCCGCCTGGCAAAACCCCTGGAGCAGCTTACCCAGGCCGCCCGGGATTTGCGCCAGGGCAAACTGGGCACCCGGGTAAAAACCGATGCAAGTGGTGAAATCGGCGAACTGCAGGCTGCTTTCAACGAAATGGCCGATGAAATCAGTATCGCCAGCGAAAATCTGCATGCCCAGGTCGAACAGGCAACCATCGAGCTGCAGGAAAGCATGGAAATACTGGAAATCAGGAATGTCGAACTGGATCTGGCGCGCAAGCGGGCTGTAGAGGCAAACCGGATCAAATCTGAATTCCTGGCCAACATGAGTCACGAAATCCGCACCCCGATGAACGGCATACTGGGTTTTACCAGCCTGCTCGCCAACACTGAGCTGGACCAGATGCAGACCGAATATCTGGAAACCATCAAGGTTTCCTCCAACAACCTGCTGATGATCATCAATGACATCCTTGATTTGTCCAAGCTGGAAGCCGGCAAGCTGATCATCGAGGAACGGGACTTTTCCCTGCGCCAGTGCTTCCATGGTGCCATCTCCCTGCTCGCCCCCCTCGCCCATGAAAAACAACTTGAACTGATCCCTCTTATCTACAACGACGTGCCGGACAATTTACAGGGCGACCCCACCCGCATCGCGCAGATCATCACCAACCTCGTGAACAACGCAATCAAATTCACCAATGAGGGAGAAGTGGTGCTGCGCGTCATGGTTGAAGCAGAAGGCGACAACAAGGTCATTCTCAAAACAACGGTGACTGATACCGGTATCGGTATTCCCGAGGAGGACCAGACCGAGATTTTTTCCGCCTTCTCCCAGGGCAAGGCTTACAGTATCAACACCACCGGCGGCACCGGGCTGGGCCTGAATATCTGTAAACGCCTGGTGGAAGCCATGCATGGCGCCATCTCGGTACACAGCAGTCCCGGTGAAGGCAGCAGCTTTGAATTCTATATCGAGCTCAAAAAAGGAAGTGCCCAGCAGCCCGACATACCGACTAACAGCTTGCTGGCGGGGCGCAAACTTTGGATGGTGGAACCAAACCCGACATACCGGGCTGCACTCAGGAACATGTTGTCCGACCTCGGCGTCACTTCTCGTGAAATCACAACCTACCAGAACGCCATTTCAGCCCTGAAGCAGGGAGAAAGCGCGGAGTTGATCATTCTGGCAGTCACCGCCAAAGCATTCACCAGCGAAACCGTGGCTCAGGAACTGGAAGACATCATCCAGTATGCTTCCATACCCGTGCTGGTACTGCTGGGGAGCTCCGATCAGGACGCCATGAACCACATCACCGATCTGGGTGCAGCGCGCTGCCTGAGCAAACCGATACGGCCAGGCATACTCGCTCAGGCAATAAACGATATTCTGCTTTCTGACAGTGAAACAGGAACCGGCAAGTACGCGGAACCTGCCCCAAGCCATCCGGCTGACTGGCTTCGCGGCATTCGCATACTGGTCGCAGATGATAATGACATCAACCGCAAACTGATGCGTAACGTGCTGGGCAATTACGCAGCCACCGTTATCTGTACCGAGGATGGTGCTCAGGCAGTGGAAGCGGTCAGGAACATGCCCATAGACATCGCGCTCATCGATATCCACATGCCCAACCTCAACGGACTGGAGGCCGTGGCGCAGATCCGGAAGATACCGGAAGCAAAGACGCTGCCCCTCATCGCCATGACTGCGGATGCCATGGGCCGGAACCGCGCGGAAATCGAGAACAGCGGCTTCGATACCTTCCTGATCAAGCCCATCGAGGAAGAA
>DRLF01000297.1 GCA_011051425.1 Thiolapillus brandeum
AGCGCCCTGCGTTCTTCATGGGCTTTGGTGACATAGGCCAGCACCACGGGAATGGACGCAAAGGACACAGGATTGAAGCTGAACAGGAAGCCGGCGAGAAAGGCCAGCCCCAGACCCGCCAGGCTAGCATGCTGCAGGCTGTCTTCGAGAGCATCCACGCTGATTTCAAGATGGGGAAACAGCAGGTACAGGGCCGCACCCAGCAGCAGCGCCGCCGTAAACCAGGGACTGCTCCTCGCAAACACGCCGAAGGATTCACGCTGACCTTCATCCACACCACGCCTGGCGGCAAACACCATGGGCGCGGTGAACATGCTGGCAAACACCACTCCCGCCAGCACGGCGAATCCCGGAGAGTCCACGCTGACTGCCATACCTGCGACGACCAGAACCAGCGGCAGCGTACAGGCAGGCAGTGTCAGCCCCAGCTTCACCGCGAATGGCAGCCGCTGCCCGCCGGGAAGCAGCCGGAAGAACTCCAGATGGGGAACGGGAATATAGGCATAGCGAGACACCACGTACAGCATTGCCATCACCGTGAGCACAAAGCTGGGCAGATAGGGCCCCCAGTCCGGCTGTGGAAAAACGAGCACCGCTGCCACCAGCAGACCCGCGAGAAGCAGGCTGCGCGTCAGCCATACCGTTGCCAGGCTCTGGCAACAGGCCAGGGAGGACTGCCGGTGAACCCTGGCGGAAAACAGGGTATGGGTGGCAATGGTGCAGGGTTCGAAGAAAGCCAGCAGGCCCAGTGTCATGGCTGTGACTACGAGAACCGTAATCATGGCATCAGTCCCTGCAAATGCTGCTCGATAGTCTGGCGCAGTTTCTTTTCCGAAGGCAGCGCTGTAAAGATCAGCCTGCCATCGATGGCGATAGCCGGTGTCGACAACACGCCCAGCTGTACCGCATGATCGAGTTCCTCGAGAATATCCACTTCCCGCCAGCGGATGGCATCCGTATCCCAGTCGTCCACGATTTTTTTCAGCACCTGTTTGGCCTTGCCGCATTTGCCGCAACCGGGAGCAGAAAACACCTCGATCTCTATCGTCATTTTCCTCACCTGGGGCGCACCCCATCTTTGTGTTGCGTCTCAGCTTACATGCTGGAGCTGGCTCCAGGTCAAGCAGTTTTATTGAGCCATGGATGGAATAACTCCTGGCGGAAACCGGTCTTGACTCTGTACCTGGGTACGGAACCTATACTTGAAGCATAACGACATTTCAGAGGACCGACATGATGACATCAACCCTTGAAAACAGCAGCAGGAAAGCGATGCTTGGCGCAGAATTAACCCGGCGACCAAATATGTCGCCCTCAGTGCTTCAAACAGGACACGTATCAAGGCGCGGCTTGCAGGCAATGGCAAGCCCTTGTCAAAAGCCGCAACACCGATATGCGTGTTTGAAGCACCTAACAAATTGATAATGCGAAGAGAAGCCGCCCTATCTGCGCCCTGCCTGCCACAAGACGCAAAGATAACTCTTGTAGAAGGAAACCCGGTCATTGGAGGTACCTGCGTCAATATCGGTTGCGTGCCTTCCAAGATCATGATCAGGAGCGCAGACATCGTTTTGCGGCAGAAACACCATAACTTCTGCGGCATCCAGCCTTCTGCTCCACGAATTGATCGCTCAGTCCTGCCCGAGCAACAGCAAGACTGAGTGCATGAGCTGCGAAAGGCAAAATCTGCTTTCAAAACAGATAGCCCCGAAAGGCGTCAGGCCCCTCGGGGTTGTCTGTTTCATGGCCATCCTGAGATGGCAATGCCGCTGAAAAAGCGCCGCAATTCTGCCTATCTTGCCCTGCGGACACTCGGACGTGGTGCGGGACGTGGGGCCGGTCGGGGCGCCGGACGGGCAGCAGGACGTGGTGTCGGCCGTGTCGTTGGCCGTCCGATATCGCTCGGCGGACGCGGCTTGCTGAAATACGGATTCTCCGTGGGCTGGATAGTCGGCCTGTCCGGTTTCCCGATGGGAGGTTCGATAGGGTGTTCCGGCTTGCCCGGTTTATCGGGCTTGTCCGGGTGATCATGACAGCAGGGATAAGGGTAATAGCCCCAGCCGGGTCCGTAATAGGGATAGCCGTAACCCACACTGCCGTATACCGAGTAACCGGTCGATCCGCCATTTGAACTGCAACCGCTCAGGGAAATGAGGCTGATGGCACCCATTGCTGCAAACCATGTTATTGCCTTACGTGGTTTCATATCAGTTCGCCTCCCTGGATTTGGTATCGGCTGACCAGCGCTGCAGAATCACCAGGGCACCCTGATTGTCCGCAATAAGAGCCGCATCTGGCCGGGCCTTGCTTTCGCCGGGACGAACCCAGACGGTCCCCCCCAGTGATTTCACGCTATCCAGCAAACTCTGAGGATCCGCTACCCGTACCACAGGCACCCAGCGTCCTGCAAAAGCCTTGTCCTGGATCCTGTGAATACCGGCCTGCCACTGACCGTCCTTGCTGAGAATGACATAGTTGTCCTGAACAGACTCGTGCTGATATCCCAGCAGACCGGTATAGAAGTTCACAGCAGGCTCAAGGTCAAGTGTCCACAGTTCATTCCACAACCAGCCGTTCACTTCCGGAGGGTTGTCGGTGGGGTCACCGTCCCTGCTTTGCAGCAGCAACAGATGCCCCCCGGAAGGGCCGGCAATCAGTACACCCCTTCCCCGTGCCCCCAGGTCCATCGGTCCGTTGATGACCCGTCCATCGGCATCTGTGGCCTGCTTCGCGGCCTTGTCCGCATCAGTCACGGATACGGAAGCCAGCCACTGGGCAGGGACAGGCCTGCCTTCACCGGGCTTGATGGGCAACAGACCGCCGATCTTCTGATCACCCAGATAAATTTCGCTGTAGGCGCCATTTTCCCTGAATGTCCAGCCAAACAGGCCAGCATAGAACTTGCGCGAAGCACCGGCATCCGGCGTCAGCAAATCCTGCCAGACGAATGCACCCGGACGGCTCTCACCGGTGGGTGACGATGTGATGGATGGCAGTGAATATTCACCGCCATTTTTGCCCGCGCCGCCCATGCCGGCACAACCCGCCAGCAAAAGGGATAACAGTAGGACCATGCCAAACAGGTACCGGCCTCTGTTCGACATTTCCCTGGATGCGGTATAAACCTGTCTTGATTTGTGCATATGTGTTTTGCCTCTCTATCCGAATGAGACCCGAGTGCAGAAGCTTTACATTATAGCTTTTCACTGCTGTTCCGTTAACGATAATCCAGACTGGCTTTAACGTTTTGTTTACACGGGGATTTTGATCCCCTGGTTGCGATCATGGCCTGTATGCACCTCACCTTGGCCCTCTTTCAAAGGAGGGTGTCGCAAAAGGCGACAGCCTCCGCGGTGCAAGGACGCATCGCCATTTTCGATGGCTATAAGCCATTGAAAATGGAGGAATCAGAAAATCGCATTTTTCCGATTCCGAGTCGTAAAAGCCCAAGGAAGGGCTTTTACGACATCCTCCAAAGGGCGGGTGTCGCATAAGGTGGCACCCGACAGCCCGTATCTCAAATACCGATCTTCTTGTAGACCACCCGGCCTTCCTTGACTGTGGCCAGGACTTCATTGTCCTTGATATCTTCCACCTTCTGCTTGAGCGGGTTGTGCCTGATCACCACGAAGTCTGCCAGCATACCTTCCTTGATCTTGCCCTTGCGGTCCTCTTCGAACACCTGCCAGGCAGGACCCGTGGTCAGAGCCTGCAGAGCGGTGTAGGCATCCACCCGCTGATCCGGGCCGATGATGGTGCCACTGCGGGACTCCCGCGCCATGGCGGACCAGATGACCCAGAAAGGATCGAGGGGCGTGACATTGAAGTCCGTGTGGTTGGACATGACCAGCCCGGCAGCCTTGGCTGCCTTCATGGGTGAAATGAAAAACGCCGCTTCTTTGCCGATATTCTTGATATGCACATCGCCCCAATAGTAAGTATGCAAAGTAAAGTAGGACGGCGTCAGCCCCAGCTCAACGTATTTGG
>DRLF01000298.1 GCA_011051425.1 Thiolapillus brandeum
CATGTTGTTCCAGAAGATTTCCGCGAACTTGGCCGTGGGCTGATTCTGGGGAACCAGCCCCAGCTTCTTGGCGTAGGTTGCCAGGCCGTGCATGATATGGGTAATGGGCAGTTGCCGAGGACAGCGTACTACGCAGTTGTAGCAGGAAGTACACATCCACATGGAATCGGACGCCAGCACCTCGTCACGCTTGCCGGCGCGGATCATCATGAAGATTTCCTGCGGTGGATGTGCCCAGTGCTTGCCCAGGGGGCAGGAGCCGGAGCACACGCCGCACTGCATGCACATCTTCACCCATTCGCCTTCTTCGACGTTGGCTTCAACTTCACTCAGGAAGCTGTTGCGATATTGCTCGATCATTGCTTTGTTCATTTCACTCATCGCCAGTCTCCGTTAGAACTTGAATGGGCTCAGGCCGACCTTTTCAATGGTTTCTTCCATATCCTTGATCAGTTGAGGTGCACGGTCGATATCGGTGATGGCTACTTCTTCCACCACGACCCGCTCAGGTTCGAGGTTGAGGGTTTCCAGCGTGTCGCCGACCTTTGCCATACGCTCGGCGGCCATGGTGGAGCCACGCACGAAGTGACACTGGTAATCGTCACCGCGCTTGCAGCCCATCATGATGATGCCGTCAAAGCCGTTGTTCAGCGCATCGGTCACCCAGGACAGGCTGGTGGAGCCCAGACAGCGCACGGGAATGACCCGCGCCCAGGGGCTGATTTCCACGCCGCTGATAGCGGCCTGGTCCAGCGCCGGATAGGCGTCGTTCTCGCAGGCCAGCACCAGGATGCGGGGCTTTTCGTCCCATTCCTCGGGAATGTCGCATTCCTTGATTTGCGCACCCACGGTGTTGACGGAGTAGTTCTCGAAAGAGATGACCCGTACCGGGCAGGCGCCCATGCAGGTGCCGCAACGGCGGCAGCGCGATTCGTTGTACTGGGGATAACGTTCTTCATCTTCATCGATGGCGCCGAAGGGGCATTCCACGGTGCAGCGCTTGCACTGGGTGCAGCCTTCCTTGCGGAAAGTCGGGAAGGACAGGTCGCCAACACGGGGGTGGGCGGCGCGGCCCTGGCCGGCGTTCTCGATTTCCTGGATGGCTTTCATGGCGGCGCCGGTGGCGTCGTCCATCGCCTGCCTGATATCCATGGGACGGCGCACGGGACCGGCGGCATAGATGCCGGTACGGCGGGTCTCATAGGGGAAGCAGATGAAGTGGGAATCGGTGAAACCGTGCTTCAGATGCGGCAGGTCGGTGCCCTGACGGTAGTCCAGGTTGAGGATGGATTCGACCTTGACGGAGGTTTCGTCAGCGGCGTGAGCCTCCTGGGCTTCAAGTTCGTCGGCACGATCCTCGTCGCTCATGCCTTCCAGCGCTTCGTTGGCGGCATAGGGGTCGGGACCGGAGTTGGGCACCATGCCCAGATCCAGTACCACCAGATCGACCTTCACCTCGGCATCTTCGTCCAGGATCTTGTCGTGCATCTTGACCGTGATGCTGTCACCGGGAGTGACTTCTTTCACATCACTCTTGGTAAAGATCACGCCGTTCTTCTGGCCGCTGCGGTAGAAATCTTCACCGGCAGCGCCGGGAGTCCGCAGGTTGTTGTAGCAGATGGTGGTGTCACAGCCTTCGTTGTGGTGCTTGAAGTACAGCGCCTGCTTGATGGACACCAGATCGCCGATGCCTGAATCATAGGGCAGGCGGTCTTCGTCGGTGGAGTTCTGACCGGCATCCTGTACGAACAGCACGGAGGTGATCTCCTTGCCATCGGACGGGCGCTTGATGGGGCCGCCATTGGCGGCGTTGGCCAGCGCTTCCATCTCCAGGTTGGTGATGATGTCCGGAGAACCCGCGTAGTTGAATTCCGGCAGGTTCTCGGGATCGTAGAGATTGAAACCCGTGGCCTGAACGATGGAGCCGATGTTCTCGGTGGTGGTGCCACCGGATTCTGCGCTGATGTCCACGCTGAAGCGACCCGGCGCGCCGGATGTCTTGGTGACGGTGCTGTTCAGGTAAACCTTGATGTTGTCGTTGCCCTCGACGGCGGCGATCATGTCTTCGATGCCGGTATCTTCAGGCATGGGCAGGTTGGCATCCGGGGAGTTGGGCGTCCCCTGGGGAGCGGCTTTGAAAGGGACGCGCTTGTGCAGTTGGGCCACGTGGCCGCCCAGTGCGCCGCTCTTCTCCACCAGATGTACCGTGTAACCTGCTTCGGCAGCCTCAATAGCCGCAGTCATGCCGGTGATACCGCCACCGACCACCAGGACATTGGGGTTGCGGCTTTGCTGACCGGAAGCGCTGGGCTTGTTCATCTGCTTGATTTCGCCACAGGACATGCGAATGTAGTCATTCGCCATTTCCTGGGTGGTTTCCTTTGCTTCATCGGTATCGGGACGCGCCCAGATGACACCCTCGCGGATGTTGCAGCGGGTCATAGCGATATCGTTGAAGTCGAAAGCCTCGACCTTGGCGCGGCGGGAGCAGGCGATGATGACTGCGTGATTGACGCCGTCGTTATCGATGTCGTCACGGATCATCTGTACGCCTTCCTTGCTGCACAGCATTTCGTGCTGCTTGACCACATTCATGCGGCCGTCGCGGGAGGCGGTGGATTCCAGCTCACCGGCGTCCAGACGGTCGCCAATGCCACAGCCGGTGCAGATATAGGCACCGTATTTCTTTTCTACTTGTTCGTCAGACATTTTTTCAGCCCTCCGCACGTGCTACACGATTGACAACCTGAATGGCCTTCAATGCCGCACCGGTGGCGCTTTGTACCGCCCGGTTGACATCCAGTGCATCGCTGGCGCAGCCCGCCGCGAACACACCGCCATTCTTCTCTGCTGGCTCGATGAAGCCTTCCCGGTTGATTTCAACGTCAACGGGAAAGCTGTCGATGGACACGGAAGGTTCCATACCGGTGGCCAGTACGACCAGATCGTGCTCGTTGGCATAACGGTGATAGCCTTCGGTATCCACCCCGTTGAGGCAGGGATTGTCGTTCTCGCCTTTGGTGATGGACGCCACTTTGGACTTGATGAATTTCACGTTGTCCATGGCCTGCACTTCGGCGTAGAAATCCTCGAAGCGGTCGATGGCGCGAATATCGATATAGTAGATACTCACCTGGGCGTCGTCACCGTAGGCATCCACCACGTAATGGGTCTGCTTGAGAGACGCCATGCAGCAGATGCGCGAGCAGTGGTACAGGTGATTGCGGTCACGGGAACCGGCGCACTGGATGAAGGCCACGTTCTTGGCTTCTTTGCCGTCGGAGGGACGCACGATCTTGCCGCCGGTGGGACCCTTGGGGTCCGCCATGCGCTCAAACTCCACGTTGGTCACCACGTTGGCATAGCGATCATAGCCGTAAGGCTGGATCCTGGCCGCGTCGTAAGGTTTCCAGCCGGTAGCCCAGACGACAGCGCCGACAGGGAACTGGATTTCCTTCTCGGCATCGTCGAGATCGATGGCGTCGTATTTGCAGGCATCCTTGGCTTTCTGTGCGTCATCGGTGCCGATAATGGCGGGATCGAGCACATATTTCATGGGGTGGGCCATGACGTGGGGCAGGTAGGCGCCCTTGCGCTTGCTCATGCCGTAGTTGTATTCGTCGTCGAATTCCGCCTCTACAGCCCTGGCACAGTCACCGCAGGCGGTGCAGTTGTCGTTCACATAGGTGGGAGACAGCTTTACCGTGGCGGTGTAGTTGCCGGCTTCGCCCTCGAGCTTGCTGACTTCAGCACCGGTAACGATGGTGAGGTTGGGGTTCATCTTGGCGCGGCGCTGGTTGATCTCCAGACCACAGGTCGGGTGGCACAGTTTGGGGAAATACTTGTACAGCTGGCTCACACGACCGCCCAGATAAGGACGTTTTTCGACCAGGACGACCTGAGCGCCGGTTTCTGCAGCTTCAAGCGCGGCTGTCATGCCGCTGATGCCGCCACCGACCACCAGGATTGTCTGGTTTGTGGCTACTACCTCCGTCATGGAATTACCTCCGTTGCGGATTACATTTCAAGGATGGCTGGCTTTCCGGTTGGGGCCGGAAGGCCGGTAATCTTGGTTTAGCTGGTGGCTTTGTCACAGCCAAAACCACCAACGCAGGCGCAGGCCCGCATTTAGATGTGGTTACAATACTCTCGTTCGTCCTGAATCGCTATGCTTCTATAATCGAATTTTCCAATATGCTAATAGATGTGTCGTATGTGGGCGTAATGGCAGGGCGATTTCGGACTTCCTTATTGGATCCAATATTGGTGTCAGGGGCGTATTCCTGGTCTATACTTTAAAAAAGTAGGGAAATTTATATATTGGAGAAATGCCTGAATATTTTGCAGGCTGAAATCGTTCATTGATGTGGAGAATCCAGATGAAAAAATCACTGTTGTTTTTGTTGCTGGTATCGTGTGTCGCCAGTAGTGCCCAGGCCGATCCAGTGTCGGGAGAAGGGATGAGAGGACCGACCCAGGAGGAATACGAAGCTGCACTTGTCATCGTTCAGAAATACATGCTGGAACAGGAGAAAAAAGCGGCGGCCAGGGCTGACAAAGAGGCACCGGAAGTATTATTGGATATGGAGGAGGAGAGAGCCAGTATTGTAGCGAATGCGGTTACCAACCCCGGATTCAGCGTCACGGGGAGTGGAAAAGTTGAAGCGGCAACCATCACCGCCATTACTGCTGACGGTGTCGATGGCGCCTTGAGGGTGGGTAACCCGGATACGATCAATCAGGCACAATCCGGTCGTCTGATCTTCCACGAAAAATTGGATACGAGTTCCAACTACCGGGATGGATTGTGTGGTTTTCAGTTCGTTCACAATGGCGCGGACAACACACTCAGTCTTCAGGGCAAATGTGACCCCGTTCTTGGCCCCCCCACAAAGTCCCGCAGTCTGGTAGTTTATGACCGTTTTCCCGGTACGCCGATCATGTTTGGCAGAAGCATCGGCATAGGCGGGCATCTCTTCGATGGCGGCGGATCAGGCGGCACTACTGGTGGCGGGTTTCTCATGATGTCATATCATGCCAACGGCACGTTAAGTTGTGACAAGGTGTGCCAGAACCATGCGATGACCTGTGATCATTCCCTGCAATATGGCGCTGGAAGTCCGACACCCGTGTACAACCAGCCATGTGACAATGTGCCCGGAGGAGATTTTACCTGGGCAATGTGTGCATGCGGTAACGGTCCTTAGGTGGCCGAAAGCCCCTGTTTTTCTACAGTCCTGTGGCGTAGCGTATGGCGTACGGAAGTACTCGGGCTGTAGAAATGGCAATTCCTGACCAAGTTGTCGTGTTGCTCAAGTAAGGGAAAGTTATACCGGGCGCCTGAACTTGGCCAATGTTACAGGAATGGTGGCTGCCAGCGATCCTTGTCTCCTGGAAATACCGATGATAAGCCGGCGGCGGAAAAAGTGAGTCTTTCTGCCGCCGGTTTTTCTTTCGGTAGAGTGACTTGTGGCTTCTGCAGCGACGGCGAATATTTCTCTCCTGTGTC
This sequence comes from Thiolapillus brandeum, assembly GCA_011051425.1. GTDB lineage: Bacteria > Pseudomonadota > Gammaproteobacteria > Chromatiales > Chromatiaceae > Thiolapillus > Thiolapillus brandeum_A. Next base: position 5,510 of record DRLF01000298.1, read on the forward strand.
TAATGCAAACTCTGATCGAATAGGGAAAATTTGGGGTATTTTCTCCGGTATTCCAATATTCTTGTATGATTCGCAAAGCTTTTCGAACTGGAGTTAAGCTTTTCATTCAGGGATTTATACTTGAGAAGATCCTGCAATCACTATCCCATGCAGGGCAATGTGATCGGAAATGAATAGAATTCTCTTACTGCTGGCGGGATTGCTGGTGGCGTTTGCCGTGTTCTTCCAGTGGAAAATCGCGAATGATGCACTGCAGTATTCTCAGCGGCAGGTTCAGTACCAGCAGGCGCTGGAAGCCTACCGGGAAAACAACATCTACTACACACCGGCCACGACGATTCAGTGGATCGTCAACCGCCAGAACCCTGCGGGCTTCTTCGTATCCAATCCGGACATGCTGTTCGAGCCCTCACAGCTCAATGACAGCACCCTGCGCGGCACGCGTTATGCCATTACGACCCTGCGGGATCTGGGTGGATTGCGCCAGATCAACCGCCTTGCGGTCGCCGAATATGTGATGGGGCTGTACAAGGCTGATGTGGATGGCGCCGGTTATGCCCCGCCGGGGCGGTACGCCGGCTTCAGGACTCTGCCCAATGAGCCTGTGGGTGTGCGTCCTACCATGGATGCCCTGATGATTCTGGAAGCACTGGACCTGCTGGATGATCCCCGTATCGAGCTGCAGCGCATCTGGGATTTCATCGTGCTCCATCAGAATCCGGATGGAGGCTTCTGGGATGAGCACTATCCCGCCTTCGGGATGGCATCGAGCATGAAATGCACGTCCTTCGCTGCCCGGGCGCTGGGTATTCTCCACCGTCACATGAACAAGCCTTTTCCACAGGAGCTCAGCCAGGGTGTGCGGCGTTTCGTAAGCTCGGTGATAGATCCCGTAAGCGGTGGCGTTCGTCAGCAGCCCGGCGCCCCCGTGGAGGACAGTTACAATGCCTTTCGGGCCGTGATCGCGCCGCTGGATACCACCAACGGCGACTTGCCGGCCAGGCGAAGGGCAGTGCAGGACGTGATCAACATGGACCGTCTTTTCGGATATCTTGTCCGTGATCACTATCTGCCTGATTTCGGGGCTTTTTCCCGCTACAGTGAGCCGAAAAAGAAAAAACCGTCGCTCAAGGCGACCCATCTGGTCATCTGGCTGCTCAGGGACATGGCGTACCTGGATCACATCGACAAACACCGGATCAGCAAATATGTGATGTCCTTACGCTCACCGAGCGGACAGTACGGCGGCGATATCTACACCACCTATTCGGCTATTGGACTGTTGCAGAAACTTGGTGTGCCCACCCGCCCCCTGACGCCACCGGCGAAACCGGAAAAGCTGGAGACTGTTCCCAGCTTTGTGCCGGCCGTCTTTTTCATCGCAGCATTGCTTACGCTGATCCTGGGTCATCAGGCCAAGAAAATGGAGCTGC
>DRLF01000299.1 GCA_011051425.1 Thiolapillus brandeum
ACAACCATCATCATAGCCTTCGGTATAGGCTTGCGGATAGCCCTTGTCACGGAGCACTTCACCTTCCGTCACACAACCAGCCAAAAAAACCGGCAGCGCCAGTATCACGACCGTTCTGTTTCTGAATTTCTGGAGATTCATGGGCAAGTCATCCCTCGTCCTATTGGTTTGAGTAAGGTTCGATAATGAGCAATCCGCGGAATTTTTTCCATATCGTTTTTATGCACCGGAAGAACGTTGGTCCGTTTCTGACAACGTGAAAGAGAAACTGCCACGGTGCAAGGCCTGCTGCAGCGAATGGAAGGCTGCATCAATCTCCTCACTACCGGTAAACCCCAGTTCCACGAAGGATTCCTCACCCATACGCGGCAGGCTGAACAGTTTCAGTTGCGGCCAGTCACCGGTCAGTTTTTCCAGTATCGGCATCAATTCGTTCTCCGATGCACCGTACACCCGCAGGGACAAAGTCTGCGGGGCGTGTTCATCCGGTGGATAATAGCTGTCGAGTACCCACTGCCCCATGGGATGGGACATATCAGGAAAACCGGGCAGGAAGTAATGCTCCTTGATGGAAAATCCCGCTACGTTGTTTACCGGATTGGGGATCAGCTCACAGCCTTCGGGAAGATCTGCCATGCGAATACGATGGGGTCGGGCGCTGCCGGGAAACTGCTTCTCGATGAGCGCGGCCGCTTCGGAGTTGCGCACCAGAGGAACACCAGCCGCCACAGCTGCGCACTGACGTGTATGGTCATCCGGCGTGGCGCCGATTCCGCCGCAGGAAAACACCTTATCCCCGGCCGTCATGCTCTGCCGGATCTGACGTATCAGCAGCTCAGGATCATCCGGCAGTATCTGCACCCAGCCCAGGGAAAAACCGCGATCCTGCAAGATGTGCCGGAACCATTCCACGTGTGTGTCACGTCTGCGCCCACTGAGTATTTCATCACCAATCACCATCAGACCGAATTTCACGAGGCTTTCTCCGGCAGCTTGCTGATCGCGTCCTGAATGGACTGGGAAAGGTAATGCCAGTACATTTCGACCGTGTTGATCCCGGTCATCTTCTTTTCCAGCTCTGTTCCATCCGCCCCCAGGAACAGCAGGGTCGGCGTGACAAAAACACCATAACCGTGAGCAAAATCAGCCGCCTCCCGCTCCACTCCCTTAAAATCCCTGATCTTTTCACCTGCATCGATAAACAGTTCGCGAATCAGTATGTCATCCCTGAAATCGCCACCCAGTATCATGGGACGAATGATCTCCTCCTTGATCAGATGGCAGTAGGGGCATTCCTGCTGGGAGACCAGCAGCAGAATCAGGCGGTTTTCATATGCGGCCAGCTTCGCCAGTTCGGCAAAGTCACGGACGCGCTGTATCAGGGGCTTTGACAACATCCTGTTTCCTCGATAAATAAGCGGTATTCCACATCAAATGCCAGGAACGCAACTTTTTGTTACCATACTTGTCCACTAAGGGGTCATTTGAATAATAGTCCGTCATCCCGGCACGGGTCATGACAACGCCATATTTATTCAAAAGCTCCCAAAACAAGAAATTCCAACAAATTATCATTAATGAATGAAACTGCTCACTGACTTTCTCCCGGTCATTATATTCTTTGTTGCCTACAAGATCTGGGGCATGTATGTGGCTACAGGCATCTTCATTGCAGCCACCCTGATTCAGATCGGCTGGACATACCACGCCCACAGGAAAGTCGAGACCATGCAATGGGTAACACTGGGCCTGGTGCTGGTTTTCGGCGGTCTAACGCTGGCACTGCACGACCCTGTATTCATCAAGTGGAAACCTACTGTGGTCAACTGGCTGTTTGCAGCGGCTTTTCTGGGCTCCGGCCTGTTCATGCAACGCAATCTACTGCAGCGCATGATGGACCACGCTATCAGCCTTCCGCAGCCGGTATGGGGCAGACTCAATCTGGCCTGGATCACTTTTTTCGTCAGCGCAGGCTTTGCAAATCTGTATGTAGCCTACAATTTTTCAGAAAGCGCCTGGGTCGACTTCAAGCTGTTTGGCATGCTGGGTTTGACCCTTGTTTTCATGGTATTGCAGGGCTTTTACCTGGCCCGGCACATGCTGCCACAGGAGGAGGAACAAACCTAAATGTTATATTGCATTATTGGCACTGACAGGGAGGACAGCCTGGCGGACCGCACGGCTGCCCGCCCCGCCCATGTCGAACGCCTGCAGCAGCTGCAAGCTGAAGGGCGATTATTGCTCGCAGGTCCTAACCCGGCCATCGATGCCGAAGACCCCGGCGAAGCCGGCTTTACCGGCAGCCTCATCGTTGCCGAATTCCCCAGCCTGGACGATGCAGAAAGCTGGGCAGCAACCGATCCCTATGTATCCGCCGGCGTGTACAAACACGTCTCCGTCAAACCTTTCAGGAAAGTATTCCCAGAATGAATAAATTTACACACAGCAAACTCAAGACACTGGCAGCTTCCTTGCTACTGGCCGGCGCACTGCAAAGTGGCGCCCAGGCTGAAGACAGCAAGGCTGGACAAACACCTGCACCCAAGGCCACTGGTCCACAGACCCTGGTTACCATCAACGGACAGGCCGTGACCGATATCGAGGTCCTTGCTTTCAACGCCCTTCAGGGTGGCCAGAACAAACTGGACAGCCAGCAGGCACAGGTCCAGTTGCTGAACCAGCTGGTCAATACCACGCTGCTGGCACAGGAAGCGCAGAAAAACGGTTTGGACAAGCTGCCCCAGGTGGCTGCCGCGTTGAAAATGGCCGACGTCCAGGTCCTGGCAGAAGCCGAGGTCAACACCTATTTCGAAAAGCACCCTGTCACGGACGCTGAAATCAAGGAAGCCTATGACAAGAAATTCACGCCCGAGAATCTTCAGGAATACAAAGTGCGCCACATCCTGGTCAAAGAAGAAAAGGAAGCAAACGACATCATCGATGCACTTGCCAAGGGCGAGGACTTCGTCGAGCTGGCCAAGAAGCATTCACTGGACAGCAGCAAGGATGCCGGTGGTGAACTGGGTTGGGTGGGCCGTAACCAGGTGGTCAAGCCCTTTGGCGACGCCATGAGTGGCCTGAAGAAAGGCGAACACAGCAGCAAGCCGGTAAAAACCCAGTTTGGCTGGCATGTCATCGACGTGGAAGATATCCGCACCCAGGAGCCGCCTCCCCTGGACCAGGTGAAGGATCAGTTCAAGCTGCAGATTCAGCAGCAGAAGCTGGCGCAGATGGTCAGTGAATTGCGCAACAATGCCAAAGTTGAGGTTGCCGGTGCAGAGCAGCCCACGGCAGCCCCTGACGCAAAACCTGACACCAAAAAGTAATACGGAGCGGCGCCCGTTCGGGCGCCGTCTTTTCCTGCTGATGAATCAAATCCTCGAATTCAGCATTTTCTAATCATCTTCTTTCTGTTTCTTCTTTTCCAGGCCGCCTATCTTGCTGATCGGCACTACCTCGGCCTTTACTTTCTCGTCGGTGAAATAGGGTCGTGAATGTGCCGTACCCGCCTCATCCGCCAGTTCCCTCTCCCTGGCCGCGATCAGGCTCAGGCACATCTTGATATCTTCGATGGTACCGCCGGACAAGGGATGCTTCATGGTCTTGAATTCCGGGGTGGTGTCCTTGATGATATTCGCCAGCACCTTGCGCATCACCATCAGTATTTCAGCTTCTTTTCGACTGCTATCAGTCATCTCAAACTGCCTCTTTGTAGTTTTCAGACGCCAAGAATACAGGAAGCCAATCCATGGTATCCACAGGGAAACCTCCTGCAGGCTTCGCCGGCTTCAGGCATCTGATCCGGCGATGCCGCCATCCTCAAAGACCGAAGCCGGTAGGCCAGGTTCAGTCGAACAGGTTTTCCATGCCAAAGCCCTGCTGTTCCAGGATCACGCGCAGGCGCTTGAGCGCGTCGATCTGAATCTGGCGTACCCGCTCCCGCGTGACGCCCAGCTCCCGCGCTACCTGTTCCAGGGTTGAATTGTCATATCCCTGAAGTCCGAAGCGACGCATCACCACTTCACGCTGGTTGCTGTTCAGCTTGCCCAGCCATTTTTCCAGATTCGAATGAATGTCTTCCGCCTGAAGATGATCCGTCGGCTCTTCGACAGATTTGTCCGCTATGGCATCGACCAGGGGTTTGTCACCTTCCCGCCCATGGGGGATATCCACCGAAGTGATACGCTCGTTGAAACCCAGCATACGCTCCACTTCTTTCAGCGGCTTACCGAGCAACTGGGCAATATCTTCAGCGCTGGGCTCGTGCTCGAGCTGCTGGGCCAGCTGCCGGGCCGCCCGGAGATAGGTATTGATTTCCTTGGCGACATGCACGGGCAGCCGGATGGTGCGCGTCTGATTCATGATTGCGCGTTCGATGGTCTGCCTGATCCACCAGGTGGCATAGGTGGAAAAGCGGAACCCGCGCTCGGGATCAAATTTTTCCACCGCCCGGATCAAACCGAGATTTCCCTCCTCGATGAGATCGAGCAGCGGCAGGCCGCGGTTCAGGTAACGTCTGGCGATTTTCACGACCAGCCGCAGGTTGCTTTCGATCATGCGCTTGCGGGCCTTGTCGTCCCCTGCGGCAATGGCCCGGGCCAGTTCAACCTCTTCTTCCGCAGTCAGGAGCCTGGCCGCGCCGATTTCCCGCAAATAAAGGCGGGTGGCATCCATGGGTTCATTTTCGCCTGCAGTGTCCATAGACACTTTTTCCTTGGCATTCACTTGATTGTCCTCCATTTTTTTGATCACTGGCTCAATTCCCTGCGGCTGAGGCAACTGTGCAATACGCAATCCATCACGGTGCTCAGTTATCCACGGGGCAGATAGGCCAATGGGTTCACCGGTTTTCCATAACGCCGAACCTCAAAGTAAAGTAGTGCTTTTCCCTGGTTGGTAACACCCATATTCGAAATATGCTGACCTCTTTTCACCCTGTCACCTTCTTTC
>DRLF01000300.1 GCA_011051425.1 Thiolapillus brandeum
AAACCCAAAGCCACCATGTTTGTGTGGGCGCCCATTCCTGCACAGTACAAAGAAATGGGCTCGCTGGAATTCAGTAAAAAATTGTTGAAAGAAGCCCCACCAGAGTGGGCTTGTAGTTGATGCGATCGGTCATGTAGTTGGCGATGCCATCGGTTTGGGTTTTGAAATAGTCGTAACCCATCCACACGAATCCCGATTCACCTGCCTCGGGCAGGTAGCTGCCCCATCCTGTGCCCCAGGAATTGACCAGCAACATGGCGCCACTGTGTTGCTGACCATCCGTACCAATATAGGTCTTGTCATCGTCATAGCCGATGACAGTCAGTGCATGACCCGCTCTACAGGGAGGATTATCACACCATGAGTCGTATTTCGAGCCGCCATTGGCGAAAAATACTTCGTTGTCTATTCCCGGCTGGTCAGCAGGATAATCGGAGAAATTGTCATACAGGATCAGACTCATGGTGGCCAGGTCACCGGAGGCCAGATGTGTCTTGAGCGCTTCCATGCCGGTATCCGTCGTATAGTCCAATTCATACACATCCTGTGCGCGGTAGGGAAATGCAGAATAGAATTGATCGGCATTGGGCAAGATACCAGGATGCAGGTTTGCGTCCATTTTGGAGATTGGTGCGGCGCCATAGATGGTTAAATAACCAAACTCTACAGGGATACTTGATTGGGGTAGAGGTGCTTCTGCAAGTGCTTCTGACTTTGCAGTTGGATTACTGGCTAAATCATGCCCTCCATTGTAGAGGTTGAACGTAAACGCCGGACTCATGATGTGTTCAGGATCCACCGCCGGGTCGGGTCGGTGCCAGCCGTGCTCCTTGGCTTCCTGCCAGGTCTTGTAATAATAGGTGGACGCCCAGGCGGCACAGGCACCCCACACCTGCCTGCCGACTTTGGGCAGGAATTCAATGTTCACCACCCGGCTGGGGAGTGCTTCGGCTGTGCTTTGACTGAGAATGGTTTTTGGGTCCACTTTGATGACGTGTTCCTCCATCCACGCTTTTTCTGCCTCGCTGGGTTCCGTCAACCCGGTGGGGTAGTTTTCAATCGCGAGCCCTGTGACTGAATGCAGGAGGAGGCAGCAAAAAACCGCGATTTGACGCCAAAGACATCTGGCGTTGCGGCGAGAGCAATGACCCGAATATTTTTTCATTGGTTTTTCCTGAAACAGAGGAAGACGAATTTCTGCTTCCCAAAATCTCATATGACTTCTCTTTATTTTTTATAACACTATGGGGCGTATCGTATTGAGTGCTGCCAATAGTTTGTGAATAAAAACAGATAGTTTGTTGACGTGAATCAAACCGGGCGGAAGGACTGTGGCCAGAGTTATTCTAGATCTGCGTAGCAGGGGGCAGTATTGTTGACTATGCTTAGGGCATCTCTGGGGATGCCCGTGAACAAGTCATGAACTCAAATATTGCGCCCGAGAGTTCTGATAACTGCATCGCCTAAAGGGATGTAGGTGAGGGGCGTGAGCAGCGGCGGAAGCTTTGAGGTTCTTGCCTATAGCTGGCGGTTGGCAAGAGCTTTGCATTGGTCTCGAACGCCTCGAACACAATCTGTTTTGTCCAGGCTTAATCAGAGGTTCTTTAGGGGGCGCTGATCTTTATAGCTATTAATAACTCTAAATACAATCACAGGAGGATAAGTTCCATGTCTTTGTTCAAAATGATGCTCATTAGCATATTCCTTGGTTTATCTGGCGGACTCAATGCTGCTGATGGCGATCTTCGTGTGGCGGGAAAGATCGTTTCTGATATAGCGGACGGCCAGCCGCCCTTGCAAGTCAATTCAACTACCGCAGTGTCGAATCTCAATGCCGACATGCTGGATGGTATGCACGCCAGCGAGTTTAAGCAGCTGGGCTATAGTTATGTCTCTATTCCAATGGGTGCGTTGGTGTTGGATGATGCTGCCTCTTTGGATAGTTTTGGCGAGGTCAACCTGGCCTCTGCCGGCCGTTCTTCAATTCGCCTGAACTGGACGACTCCTGCGGATTTTTCTACGTTGAGTCAGATATTCATTGATTTAGTGGTGTTTAATCCCACGTCAAATGGTGCCTGCCAGGCAAGCATAAACAAGAGTTTTGCCATCAACTATCGACCGGATTGGCCATATGGTAGTAGCGGGCGCCTCTATTATACTCATCAATATGGAACTGCTTCCGATTTTCCCGCGTACAGCGCCGGCAATAAAATCATTGTTCATCGATACTGGATAGTCAATGCACATGCGGGTGATACCTTGCAGTTTGGCTGGGTTCGTGAAGCCGATGCTGCTGAGGATAATTGCGGCATCGTGAAGGTTGTTGGTATCAAGATCGCGTACGAGACGAACCAGGGGAACGATTCCCCGTAGAGCTATTTTCCTCAATGGCAGTGTGTTTTCTCGAAGGGCTTCTGATTAGAAATACCAGCAACAGCAGATACAGGCCTATACCGGCGGTATCGGCCACGACATCCCAGAGGGAGAAAAAACGTCCCGGCATAAAATACTGAGCGCATTCCAGAAAAATGCCGTAGCCAAGCAGGGGCAGGCCGTGACGCCAGCTGAATGCCGTGTTGGGCCAGCTGGCATGGGTAAGGAAGGCCAGCAAAACAAAAGCCAGGGCATGGCCCAGCTTGTCGTTTACATTTTGCTGCAGCAGATCCGGGATGGGCGTGAGCGCCATGTAGGTGATGATCAGCAGCGCCAGCCCAAGCATGAGCCTGGCGCCGGTCTGATCACAACGGTTGAGATACAGCGTGGGCATCTGTGTGGACAACCTGTCCGGACGTGACAATTCAGTCCTTCTGCTCTCTGGCAATAGCGCGGTAGGCGATGTCCTTGCGGTATTGCATGTTTTTCCAGCTGATTCTGTCCACCAGGGCATAGGCTTTCTGTTGTGCTTCCGTCACGCTGTCGCCCAGGGCGGTCACGCAAAGCACCCTGCCGCCGGCGGTGACGATGTGGCCGTCCTTTTCGGCGGTGCCTGCATGAAACACCTTGGTATCTGCCGTTTCTTCCTCAGGCAGGCCCTCGATGATATCGCCGGTTTCGTAGGCGTCGGGATAACCGCCGGCAGCCAGGACAACCCCCACGGCGGCCTGCTTGCTCCAGCGGGCTTCTTCCCCGTCCAGCTCGCCTTCCAGAGCCGCCAGGCAGTGGGCCACCAGATCGGACTGCATGCGCATCATGATGGGTTGGGTTTCCGGATCACCGAAACGGCAGTTGAATTCCAGCACCCGGGGATTGCCTTCGGCATCGATCATCACCCCGGCATAGAGGAAGCCGGTATAGGGTGTGCCGTCGGCTGACATGCCGGCGATGGTGGGTTCGATGATCTGGGCCATGATCCTCTGATGCATCTCCTCCGTGACCACGGGGGCCGGGGAATAGGCGCCCATGCCACCGGTATTGGGACCGGTATCGCCTTCGTTGGCCGCCTTGTGATCCTGGGAGCTGGCCATGGGCAGGACATGTTTGCCGTCGGCCATGACGATAAAGCTGGCTTCCTCGCCGTTGAGAAATTCCTCGATGACCACCTTGTGGCCGGCTTCGCCGAAGCTGTTGCCCGACAGCATGTCGCGCACTGTGTCTTCTGCGGTCTTCATGTCGTGAGCGAGGATCACGCCCTTGCCCGCAGCCAGACCGTCGGCTTTGATGACGATGGGGGCGCCCATCTTGTACAGGTATTCCAAGGCCTCGTCCACATCCGAAAAGCTGCCGTAAGCGGCGGTGGGTATCTCGTGGCGGGCGAGAAAGTCCTTGGCGAATGCCTTGGAGCCTTCAAGCCGGGCCACCCGTTTGGTAGGGCCGAAGCATTTCAGGCCGGCAGCAGTGAAAATATCCACGATACCGGCCACCAGGGGTTGCTCCGGCCCGACGATGGTCAGGCCGATGCCGTTCTGCAGGGCGAAATCACGCAGGCCTTTGACATCGTCAGCCGCAATGTCCACATTCTCCATCTTTTCTTCCAGCGCGGTACCGGCATTGCCGGGGGCAACGTAGATCCTGTCCGCCAGGGGGGATTGGGCGGCTTTCCAGGCCAGGGCGTGTTCGCGTCCGCCACCGCCGATGATAAGAATGTTCATGTGCTGACTCTCCTCAGTGCCTGAAATGACGCATGCCGGTAAACACCATGGCCATGCCGTGTTCGTTGGCTGCCTCGATGACTTCTTCGTCGCGCATGGAGCCACCAGGCTGTATCACCGCAACGATGCCTGCTTCGGCCGCGCTGTCGATGCCGTCGCGGAAGGGGAAGAAGGCATCGGATGCCATGACGGAGCCTTTTACCTCCAGTCCCGCATGTTCGGCCTTGATGCCGGCGATGCGGGCAGAATTGATGCGGCTCATCTGGCCGGCGCCCACGCCGATGGTCATGTTGTTCTTACCATAGACGATAGCGTTGGATTTTACGAATTTGGCGATACGCCAGGTGAACAGCAGATCAGCCATTTCCTGCTCTGTAGGTTCGCGTTTTGTGACGACCTTCAGTTCGTTGTGCAGGGAAAGGTCGGCATCCTGTACCAGAAGGCCACCGTTTACACGTTTGAAATCAAGGCGTTGCTCCGGGTTCTCGGTCCATTGACCGCATTCCAGCAAGCGTACGTTCTTTTTTGCGGCGACTGCTTCGGCGGCTTCGCCGGAGACGGCGGGTGCGATGATGACTTCCACGAACTGGCGTTCCACGATGGCCTGGGCGGTTTTCGCGTCCAGCTCGCCGTTGAAGGCGATGATGCCGCCGAAGGCGGACTCGGGGTCGGTGGCATAGGCCTTGTCATAGGCTTCCAGCAGGTTGTCACCAATGGCTACGCCGCAGGGATTGGCGTGCTTGACGATGACGCAGGCCGGCCCTTCACTGAACTGCTTCACGCATTCCAGGGCTGCGTCGGTGTCGCCGATGTTGTTGTAAGACAGTTCCTTGCCCTGGAGCTGGCGGGCGGTGGCGATGCAGGCTTCGCGCACATCGTCTTCCCGGAAGAAGGCTGCCTTCTGGTGGGGGTTCTCCCCGTAACGCATGGTCTGCACCTGGCGGTACTGCAGGTTGATGGTGTTGGGGAAGTCCTGCTTTTCGCCATCGGGGACGATGGTTCCCAGGTAGTTGGCGATAGCACCGTCATAGCGGGCGGTGTGTTCGAAGGTCTTCACCGCCAGGCGGAACCGGAAGTCGTCGCTCAGGGCGTTGCCGTTGTTCTTCATCTCGGACAGGATCAGGGCATAGTCAGCCGGATCCACCACCACGGCCACGTCTTTGTGGTTCTTGGCCGCGGCGCGGATCATGGTGGGGCCGCCGATATCGATGTTTTCGATGGCCGTGGCCAGATCGCAGTCCGGGTTGGCGATGGTCTTCTCGAAAGGGTAGAGATTCACCGCCACCAGGTCGATGGGACCGATGCCGTGTTCTTCCATGACCGCGTCGTCCGTGCCCCGGCGCCCGAGTATGCCGCCGTGGATCTTCGGGTGCAGGGTCTTCACCCGGCCATCCATCATCTCCGGAAAGCCGGTGTAGTCGCTGACCTCGATGACGGGAATGCCGTTGTCGGCCAGAAGCTTCGCGGTGCCGCCGGTGGAGAGGATCTCGACGCCGGCCTGGGTCAGGCCCTGGGCGAATTCGGTGACGCCTTCCTTGTCTGAAACACTGATGAGGGCTCGGGTAATGGTGGTCATGATAGGGATTCCTGAAAAGTTGTTGGGGAACAGGGGGCTTGCGGGGATGGTGGATATTGGATCAGATGTCGTAGAGCGCCAGTTTCTTGCGCAAGGTGCTGCGGCTGATGCCCAGTACGGCAGCGGCCCGGGTCTGGTTGCCGTTGGTGTGTTCCATCACGGTCTGGAACAGGGGGCGTTCGACCTCTTCCATGACCAGCTGAAACAGGTTGTTGGCGCCATGGCCATCGAGCTGTGTGAAATAGCTGTTGAGCGCATCACGAACGCAGTCGCTCAGGGATTCTTCCCGGGACTGCTTGTCCACTACAAAGGTTTCGGCATTCATGCTGCTGCCCGTATCTTCAAAACTCACGCTGCCTTCCCCCTTGAGTCCCGGCAATAAAAAAACGCTTTGATCAGGTCTTGCTGACCTTTTGTGTCTTCCACCTGATTGATTTTCTGGCGAAATTTTGCGGCTCCCCGCAGATGCCTGCTGTACCAGGCGATGTGTTTGCGCGCGATGCGCACGCCATGCCGCTGGCCATACAGGCTGTACAGCGCTTCCAGGTGCTCCAGCAGCAGATCCCCAATCCACTGCGATTCCGGCTCCTGCAACTGCTCGCCGGTGGCGAGATAGTGGGCAATCTGGCGAAAGATCCATGGCCTGCCCTGTGCTGCACGGCCTATCATGATAGCGTCAGCGCCGGTAAATTTCAGCACCTGTTTTGCCTTTTTTTCATCCTGAATATCGCCATTGGCAACCACCGGAATGCTAACTGCCTGTTTTACTTCGCGAATGGTTTCGTACTCCGCTTCACCCGCAAATTTGCAGGCGCGGGTGCGGCCATGCACCGACAGCATCCGGATGCCGCTTTCTTCGGCAATTCTGGCGATAGTGGGAGCATTGATGCTTTGCCTGTCCCAGCCGGTGCGCATTTTCAGGCTCACGGGCACGTCTACGGCGCCGACGACAGCTTCCAGTATGCGCCCCACCAGCCTCTCGTCGCGCATCAGCGCTGAGCCGGCGGCTACCTTGCAGACTTTCTTCGCCGGGCAGCCCATGTTGATGTCGATGATCTCCGCGCCGTAATCCACATTGATACGGGCAGCCAGGGCGAGTTTTTCGGGATCCGTACCCACGATCTGCACCGCGATAGGGGAGTCTTCTCCTTCGTGATGCAGGCGGGTCTGGGTTTTCCTGCTGCCCCAAAGGCTGGTATCTGCGCTGATCATTTCCGAT
>DRLF01000301.1 GCA_011051425.1 Thiolapillus brandeum
CCACGACGTTCATTGCCAGTTCGATGGGAATGGCGAAGGAAAGCCCCATGAAACCACCGGAACGGCTGAAAATCTGAGAGTTGATACCCACCACTTCACCATCGAGATTGAACAGGGGACCACCCGAATTGCCCGGATTGATCGCCACATCGGTCTGGATATAGGGCACATAGTTTTCGCTGGGCAGGCTTCTGCCCTTGGCGCTGACGATACCTGCGGTCACAGTGGCATCAAAACCAAAAGGCGAGCCGATAGCCAGCACCCAGGCGCCAATCTTGAGATTCTTGCTGTTGCCGATACGTACAGCGGGAAGGTTGTCGGCGTCGATTTTCAGCAAAGCGATATCACTTGCCTCATCCGAGCCCACCACCCTGGCTTCATAAGACTTGCGGTTGCTCAGACGCACAATGACTTCATCCGCACCATCCACCACATGATGGTTGGTGAGGACATAGCCATCCTTGGAAATAATGAATCCGGATCCCAGGGACTCACTGTCCTCTGGCGGCATCTCACCTTTACCTTCCTCATCAAAAAAACGCCGGAACAGATCGTTGAAGGGACTGTTTTCCGGTATGGGTATGTTCTCCGGCGTATGGAACTGATGATAACCCTGCTTGCCATGGGAAACCGTACTGATATTGACCACCGCCGGTGCGTTGCGCTCGACCAGTTCGGTGAAATCCGGCAGACCACCTGCCTGGACGCTGCCCAGGACCGCAAAGAAACAAAGAAAAATGGCTGCAATTTGCTTGGATCTATTTCCCATCGATTTGATTACCCGTTAGTTTGATGCCTTCAACAGATATCGGACGTATCCGCAACACCCGCAGTATCCGCGCCTGATAGCGGCTGTTCCCTGACAACCGGGGACTGATTTTCCGTACCGTCATCAAGACCAGAACAAAACCGGCAATACCCATGGCAATACTGCCAATTTCGGTGAATCCCGACAGCAGGGACGGCATCAGCCAGTTGCCCAGGATAGCGCCACCGATCAGCCCCAGCAAGGGGGCCATATAGACCAGGAGCGAAGCAATCTGCATGGCAGATTCATCCAGACCGATGACTACGCGGTCACCCTCCTGGGCACTGACAGGATTGGCGGCCAGAAAGGAACGTTTTCGCTGGGGAAACATACTGGCAAGCAGTGAGGTGCCGCAGCCGCTCCTGGCTGAACAGGAACCGCAGGCCGATTTTGTCTCGGCGACAACCTCGGCGGTGTCTCCATTGACGGACAATACGATTCCTTCTTCCTCCAACATGCTGTCAGAAACCTCCTGCGATGGATCGTAACTGTTTCAGGACTTGTGGTACTGAATGCTGGCAGCCATCAGCTTGAGGGTTTTTTCAGGCACCTCACCTACGATGGTCAGTTGATAGTCCTTCAGACGCCGTCCAAGCACACGAACGGAGCCAAGATTGGTATAACCCTCGAATGCCTTTTCGCTGTCCAGGGGTTCAAGATAGGCAGAAACCGTTGCCAGGCCATCGGAAAACACAAAATGCTCCAGGCCTGTCTGGGGGGATTTCTGGTGGCGGACAAGATCGAAACCGGAAGGCAGGGAACGGAGATCCCAAACCGTTTCATTTGGCTGTACAGGCGCCAGGGCCGGCTTCCTGGTGATTTCGGCGTTGCCCATGTTTGCTTCCAGATTGGCTAGCATCAGGGGTTTTTCCATACCTGTCGTACCAACTGAATCCTGCAGTGACACAAGATCGATATCGGTGATCTTGATGTCGGTAAACATGATGCGGGACTGAATGTTTCCCTTGTCATCCACCACGGTCAGATCGAGAGGCAACGCGCTCAGTTTGTCCAGCGTCAGACGATAGCCGTAACGCAGACTGTCATTGGGCACAAGATTGATTACCACGCCGGGACGACCGGCGATACGCACACTTCCACCCAATGTAATCCGGTAATTCTGCAACAGTTTTTCCGGCTGAATGGATTTTAAAGGAGAAAGCTTGCCCGCCGCCGGCTGTTGGGTGATATGAAGTTTTCCATTCCTGTTGGTGATGATGGTAATGGATTCGCTGTCGCGCACCACTTCCCTGGGCACACCGGTCAGCGAAGACAGGGATTCCAGAGGTCCATTCAGGCCAATCTGGTGGCGTAAACGCATTGCCTCCAATGATGTGCCACACTGGTAAACGAAATGGCCTTCGTAGTCCATGCTGATGACTGCCTTGTTCATTCTTTCCAGCCATTGCACGGCCTCGTTGCCGCTGTTCTCCTCGGTTGCAAATCCTGTCACCGACAGGAAGAGCAGCAGCGCCAGAAATCCCTCTCTCACCGGCTTACTTCTGCGGTTTGCCATAGCTGACGAAAGAAGTATAAGGCATGACGCCCTGAACACCGCCCGGTGCGGAAGCGTACTGGCTGTGCTGCTCCAGATAATCAGTCAGACGGGTGCGCGTCTTGTCTTCGATGGTTTTCCAGTGATTTTCCTGCTTCGCCACCAGTGCGGGGGCAGGCGCCACCTTGCCTACCGGTTGTGCCACCACCTGCAAACCACTGCTGGCCGGCGTCTGATGCTGGCTGCCATTGATGAACTGGGGACCCAGCAGGATACCCACCGCGGCTACGGAAGCCGCAAGAGCGGCGCCGGCTGCCGGCTGAACCCATTTGGGCAGGTGCCGGCGTGATTTCAGTGGAGCCAGTACCGTCGGCTCTGACTCGAGATGGCGGCTCACGGAACTAACCAGATCCATGGATGAAAGATTGATGTCTTCACCACGAATGCTGTCGCTGATCAGCTGATAACGGATCAGAGTCTCTCTGAGTTCCTGATCCCCGCTGACACGATGACTCACACTCAGCATCTCCATCTCGCTGAGCTCATTGTCGATAACAGCAGACAGGAAGTCGTCTTCTTTTTTGTTTCCGTTTTCAGACATGTGTATTCTCGTTCAATTCAGTAATGGTCGCAGTTTCTTGTCGATGGCGTCTCTGGCACGAAAGATACGTGAGCGGACCGTACCTATGGGACAATCCATCGCCTGGGCAATCTCTTCATAGCTAAGCCCTTCCAGCTCTCTCAAGCTGATAGCCGTACGTAAATCATCCGGCAGATCGTTCAGGGCATCCCGAATGGTGCGGGCTATTTCGTCCTGAAGCAGCAGATGCTCGGGCGTATCAAATTCCTTCAGCCTCGCACCGGAATCCATCTGCTCTGCCGTTATTGCCTCGACATCATCTGCCGGAGGCCGGCGGCCCTTGGCGGCAAGATGATTCTTGGCGGTATTGATGGCAATGCGGTACAGCCAGGTATAAAAAGCGCTGTCACCGCGAAACTTCGGCAGCGCCCGGTAGGCCTTGATAAAGGCCTCCTGGCTGACATCGAACACCTCACTGCTGTCGTGAATGTAGCGCGAGATGATATTTGCCACCTTCTGCTGGTATTTCAGCACCAGCAGATCAAAAGCCTTCTTGTCGCCTTTCTTGACCTTTTCAACCAATTTGAGGTCAGCCTCGGCATTTGAAGTCATGGCTCACTTCCCGAGCCACACATCAATGGCTTTTGCTTCTTATGCCAATGTGACATTCTTATTGTTATAAAGTTCTGTTTCATGAATACTTAATTGGTCTGAACCCGGTGGCCAATACCCAAAAAATTAGCAGCCCCTATTATGTCAAAAAAAACCGACTATGATGTTTTAATTATCGGCAGCGGCGCGGCAGGTCTCAGTCTGGCACTGCGTCTGCCACCAGAAACCCGTATTGCCGTGGTATCCAAGCGGGAACTGGCCGAGGGAAATACCCTGTACGCCCAGGGAGGCATTTCTGCGGTCCTGGATGAGGCGGATTCCACGGAATCACACATCCAGGATACCCTCCGCGCCGGTGCGGATCTCTGCGATGAGGAAGTGGTCAAGCTGGTGGTGGAAAACGGACCCCAGAACATCCGCTGGCTGCTGAACCAGGGCGTGGAGTTCACTCAGCAGCCCCAAACCGGATCTTCCGGCTATCATCTCACCCGTGAGGGAGGCCACAGTCACCGCCGGGTCATCCATGCGGCCGATGCCACCGGTCGCGTGGTGGAACTGAGCCTGGAAGACCGGGCTCGACAGCAATCCAATATCACCTTGCTGGAACACCACATTGCCATCGACCTCATATGCACCCCCAGGGACAAGGGGAAGCATGCCAGGCGTTGCTACGGCGCCTACCTGCTGGACCTGAAAAAAGACCGGGTGACGTCCATCGGCGCCCATAGTGTCGTGCTGGCCACCGGCGGCTCCAACAAGGTCTATCTCTACACCAGCAATCCCGATGTGGCCACCGGCGACGGTATCGCCATGGGCTGGCGTGCCGGCTGCCGTATCGCCAACATGGAGTTCATCCAGTTCCATCCAACCTGTCTCTATCATCCCGATGCCAAGTCCTTCCTCGTAACCGAGGCTGTACGCGGCGAAGGCGGCATCCTGGTCCTGCCCGACGGCAAGCGTTTCATGGATGCCTACGACGAGCGGGGCGAACTGGCGCCACGGGATATCGTAGCCCGCGCCATCGATAACGAAATGAAGCTTCATGGCCTGGACTGCGTCTACCTGGACATCAGCCACCGGGATGCCGATTTCATCCGCGCCCATTTCCCGACCATTTACGCCAAGTGCATGGAACTGGGCATCGACATCACCAGGGAACCCATCCCGGTGGTGCCCGCTGCCCATTACACCTGCGGAGGCATCTGGACAGACAGGAAGGCCCGCACCGATATCGAAGGACTGTATGCCGTGGGCGAAACGGCCTATACCGGACTGCACGGCGCCAACCGCATGGCCAGCAACTCCCTGCTGGAATGCCTGGTGTTCAGCGAACTGGCCGCCGAGGATATTGCCGGGAAGCTGCAACAGGCAGAAAATGCCCTGCCACCCTTGCCCCACTGGGATGAAAGCCGGGTGACGGATTCGGACGAAGCCGTGGTGGTGGCCCACAACTGGGATGAACTGCGGCGTTTCATGTGGGACTATGTGGGCATCGTGCGCCGCAACAAGCGCCTCGCACGGGCGCGGCGGCGCATCAACCTGCTGCAGCACGAGATCCGCGAGTATTACAGCAACTTTCGGGTCACCAACGACCTGCTGGAACTGCGCAACCTCGCGGACGTGGCGGAACTCATCATCCTTTCCGCCATGCGCCGCCGTGAAAGCCGCGGCCTGCATTTCAACCGGGACTA
This sequence comes from Thiolapillus brandeum, assembly GCA_011051425.1. Lineage (GTDB taxonomy): Bacteria > Pseudomonadota > Gammaproteobacteria > Chromatiales > Chromatiaceae > Thiolapillus > Thiolapillus brandeum_A. The sequence goes on from DRLF01000301.1 coordinate 5,187, forward strand.
TCCCTGGCAGGACGAAAACCAGCGTCAGCCCACGATCCTGATCCCCGACAATTACGTCGCCAGCGACATCAACAGGAAATGACCGGCATCGTTGTTGCAGATTATCGGGATCCCTCGCATCAGAAAGCCCTGCTCGATCTGCTGGATGATTATGCCCGTGATCCCATGGGCGGCGGGAAGGGCCTGAGTAGCCGCGTACGGGAAACACTCATCCCCGCCCTCGCGGAACAACCGGGAGCCTTCAGCATCCTGGCATTCGATGGAGACGAACCCGTCGGCCTGGTGAACTGCTTCCAGAGCCTGTCCACGTTCAAAGCCAGGCCGCTGATCAATATTCACGATGTCACCGTGAAAGCAAGCCATCGAGGCCGGGGCATCAGCACCCGTATGCTGAGGGAGGTCGAAGCAGTGGCGCGACAACGAGGCTGCTGCAAGCTGACGCTTGAGGTGCTGGAAGGCAACAGGATCGCGCAACAGGCCTACAGAAAATTCGGTTTCGGTAGCTACGAGCTGGACCCTGCGCTGGGACAGGCACTGTTCTGGGAGAAAAAGCTGTCGGACTGACAGTGGTTAAAAAAGCCCACGGAAGGTTTTTTTTTGCATTCTGCCAGGCGACTACGGCGTCCGCAAGGCGCTGTCCTTCAGTCGCCCGTTCTCCGACATGGCCACGGCAATGGCCCGGGTCTGGGGAAAATTGGCCAGCACAATCATGCTGATGACGGTGATGGGCACACTCAGAAACATGCCGGTCACCCCCCACATCTGCCCCCACAGGGACAGGGCCAGAATCACCACCAGCGGACTGAGGTTGAGCGAAGACCCCATGAGCCGCGGTTCGAGCACATTGCCGATCAGCACCTGCACCGTGCCGAGCGATACCAGCAGGGTAACAAAAGGCCCGAAAGTATCGAACTGCACCAGTGCCAGGGTGGTCGGCAGCAGCACGGCCACCATGGAACCGATGGTGGGAATGTAGTTGAGCATGAAGATCAGCAGCGCCCAGAAAGGCGCGTAATCCACGCCGACCCACAACAGGATGATATAGCTGATGATACCCGTCAGCGCACTGACCATGGTCTTGATATACACATACTGGCGAATCTGAACCTGGATTGCTTCCAGTATACGGTTCACCTTCCGGTACCTGTCCGCACTGGGAAACATGATCCGCAGTTTGATCCCGAAATAGCGCTCTTCGAGCAGCAGAAATGCCACATAGATAGCCACCAGGCCCGCATTTCCCGCCAGCCCCATAATAGCTGCGGCTATGTTGCTGATGATGCGTCCCAGATCCAGGCCATCTGCCCAATGCTGAATGGCTGGCGCCACTTCCACACCGGACAGCGAAGCAAGCCGGTCGAGCATCTTGCTGACATTGTGCTGGTAATTGGGCGCGGCAATTTTCACCTGCTCTATGGTATCTCCGATCATCTGCACCACGCCGCTGAGCAGCAGCACCACAACCAGCAATGCCAGAAACACACTCACATGATGAAAAGGCTGGATACCGCCCAATTCAATCCTGCGGATCTGCAGGGCAATGGCATCGATGACATACCAGATGATCAGTGCAATAGCGAAGGGAACCAGCAGGGGCTTGCCGAATATCAGCAGTGCAATCACCGCCACGATACTGACTACGATAGCCGTAATACGCTGGGGCATCTATTCCTCTCCTCTGGATGCGACAAGCATCGCCAGATCCGACACTTCATCGGGTTCGCTGCAAACCGTCCCGTCTTCCCTGTAATAGTGTATCTGCAGCTCCTGAAAAAGATGCAACAGTTCGTTGCGATCCAGGCGCCAGGCAGAATTACCGGGCCCCCTGTCCAGATAAACATCTTTCACGAAGGTCTGGTAGAAGATTCTGCCACCGGGACGCAATGCCCGGATAAGATGAGGAACAAGAGTGCGTTCCAGAAAGAAAGACACCAGGATCACGTCGAAGCTGTCTGCTTCCGGCGGCGCGGCAACCACATCCCGGGTCTGTGCCATGACGTTTGCACCCTCTTCCTGCGCAGTTGCCATCAGTCTTTCGATGGCAATGTCTGAAAAATCCCAGGCATGGGTTTCAAGACCGGACTTCGCAAGCAGCAGGGCGTTGGCGCCCCGGCCACAGGCCAGATCCAGCGCCTTGCCGGACGCTGGCAGCAGGTGCAGATTTCTGAGCAACACCTGGGCCACGCTTCCCTGGGTTTCAGCTTCCGCGTGCCGCCGGTTCCATTTGCTCAGATGGCTGTCCGTGCTCAAAGAAGATCCAGCCCCCGGGCCAGATCCGTCTTGATATCAGCAATATCCTCCAGTCCCACGGAGATTCGGATCAGGCCATCGCCGATACCCGCATCACTGCGCTGCTCGGGCGTCAGGCGTCCATGGGTGGTGCTGGCAGGATGGGTAACCGTACTTTTGGTATCACCCAGGTTGGCGGTTATGGATAGCAGTTGGGTGGCATCGATCACTTTCCAGGCGGCCGCCTGGCCACCATCGACCTCGAAAGAAAGCATGCCACCCGGAAGTTTCATCTGTCTGTCGGCCAACGCCTTCTGGGGATGGCTGTCCAGCCCCGGGTAATGCACCCGGGTCACCTTGGGTTGCGCCTGCAACCACAGCGCCAGTTCCGCAGCATTGGCCGAATGGGCCTTCATGCGCAAATCCAGGGTTTCCAGGCCATTAAGAAACACCCAGGCATTGAATGGGCTCATGCTGGGACCGGCGGTACGCAGCACACCATAGACTTCTTCACCGACGTTCTTGCTGTCGCCGACAACCGCTCCACCCATGCAGCGCCCCTGACCGTCCAGGTATTTAGTGGCCGAGTGAATCACGATATCGGCATCAAGATCCAAAGGCCGCTGCAGCGCCGGCGTGCAGAAACAGTTGTCCACCACCAGCAGGCAACCCTGTTCATGCGCCAGCTCAGCCAGCGCCTGGATATCACCGAGCTCCCCAAGGGGATTCGATGGCGTTTCCACAAAAAGCATTTTAGTGTTTGGCCTGATGGCCGCCCGCCAGGCATCGAGATCGGCCAATGGCACATAGCTGGTCTCGATACCAAACCGGCTCAGATACTTGTCGAACAGGATCACCGTGCTGCCAAAAATACTGCGGGAGCTGAGCAGATGATCACCCTGCTGCATCAACCCCATGCAGGTGGCCATGATCGCCGCCATGCCCGTAGCCGTGGCGACGCAGACCTCACCCCCTTCCATGGCGGCCAGGCGCTCTTCAAAATTGCTTACCGTGGGATTGGTAAAACGCGAATAGATGTTTCCCGGCTCGTCCCCGGAAAAGCGGGCCGCAGCCTGGGCCGCGCTCTTGTAGACATAGCTGGAGGTAGTAAAGATAGGCGGGGAGTGCTCCCCTTCCAGCGTCCGATGATGACCTACCCGGATCGCCCGTGTGGCCATTTTCCAGTCAGCATAGTCGTCCATTTCAGGCTCCGTTGTGCAGATCGATCACGTCTGCCCTGGCATCACGCGTGGCCTTTGCATGATCGTTTCGATCGTTCTCCAGCACCTGCAGGTACTCGCTTGTTACATCACCGGTCACGTATTCACCATTGAAAACGGACGTATCAAAACGGTCAACCTTGTACATGCCCTTCTTCTGCACCGCATTGATCAGGTCTTCCAGATCCTGATAGATCAATCTGTCTGCACCAATGATCTCACAAACCTCTTCCGTGCTGCGATTGTGCGCGACCAGTTCCGACGCAGAAGGCATGTCGATACCGTAGACGTTGGGATAACGCACCGGCGGTGCAGCCGATGCCAGGTAGACCTTGTTCGCGCCTGCTTCCCGGGCCATCTGCACGATTTGCTTGGAGGTGGTGCCCCGCACGATGGAATCATCCACCAGCAGCACGTTCTTGCCCTTGAATTCCACATCGATGGGATTGAGCTTGCGGCGCACCGATTTCTTGCGCGCCGTCTGGCCCGGCATGATGAAAGTGCGGCCGATATAACGGTTCTTGATGAAACCTTCCGTATAGCGCAGCTTGAGTTTGTTCGCCAGGCTCAGCGCTGCCGTACGGCTGGTATCCGGTATGGGAATGACCACATCGATGTCATGATCGGGCCATTCGTGCTTGATCTTTTTTGCCAGTTTCACACCCATGCGCAACCGCGCCTTGTGTACGAAAATATCGTCGATGATGGAATCCGGCCGGGCAAAGTATACAAACTCGAAGATGCAGGGTGAGCGCACCGTGTCTTCTGCACAGATTCTGGCATGAAACTCACCCGTGCGTGTGATGATGATGGCCTCCCCCGGTGCCACATCACGTACCAACCTGAAGCCCAGGGTATCCAGCGCCACGCTTTCCGAGGCAACCATGAATTCCTTTCCTTGTGGCGTATCCCGCTCACCAAACACCACCGGCCGGATGCCGTGCGGGTCACGAAAGGCAATCACACCATAACCGGGTATCATCGCCACTGCCGCATAGCCACCCCGGCAGCGCTTGTGTACGGTTTCCACGGCGCGAAAGATATCTTCTTCGGACAAGTTCAGGTGCGGCGGATAGGAACTCAGTCCATGAGCAAAGATGTTCAGTAGAATCTCGGAATCCGACTCGGTATTGATATGGCGCAGATCCTCGCGGAACAGGTCCTGCTTGAGCTCATCGGCATTGGTCAGGTTGCCATTGTGCGCAAGCACGATGCCGTAGGGCGAATTCACATAGAAAGGC
>DRLF01000302.1 GCA_011051425.1 Thiolapillus brandeum
AATACCGCTTCCTGTAACCTTCCGAACCATCAGAGAGATCCGGGCCTTGTGTTACTTGGAATCAGACATATCCAGCATCAATCGGTTCAACCGGTGCACGAAACCCGCCGGGTCTTCCAGCTGCCCGCCTTCGGCCAGCAACGCCTGATCATACAGCAGGTTGGCGAGCTCGGAATAACGGTCCTTGTCTTTCTCCTTTTCCAGCCGTTCGACCAGTGGATGCTCCACATTGAGCTCCATGATGGGAGTGGGCATGGGCGCATCCTGCCCGAGTTGCTTGAGCACCCGTGCCAGGTTCTGGCTCATGTCATAGTCGTCGACCACCAGACAGGCGGGAGAATCCACCAGACGGCTGGATACACGCACTTCCTTGACCTTCTCGCCCAATGCCTTCTTGATGCCCTTGAGCAGTTTCTTGTGCTCTTTCTCCGCTTTCTTCTGTTCTTCCTTGTCTTCCTCCGCTTCCAGTTCACCCAGGTCCAGCTGGCCTTTGGTGACAGACTGGAAGGTCTTGTCCTTGTATTCCGTCAGGTGTGACATCAGCCACTCGTCCACGCGATCGGTCATCAGCAGCACTTCGATATCCTTCTTCTTGAAGATCTCCAGATGCGGGCTGTTTCGCGCTGCGGCCAGGGAATCCGCCGTGATGTAGTAGATCTTCTCCTGCTTCTCCGCCATGCGCCCGATGTATTCATCCAGGGAAACTGTTTCCTCATCCCCTTCGGATTTGGTGCTGGCGAAACGGAACAGGCCGGCGATACGCTCCTTGTTGGCGAAGTCTTCCGCCGGACCTTCCTTGAGCACTTTGCCGAACTCGTCCCAGAACTTCTGGTATTTTTCAGGATCGTTTTTGGCCATCTTCTCGAGCAGGCCGAGAATACGCTTGACGTTGGCGCTGCGGATGGTGTCGATCTTGCGGTTGTGCTGCAGCAGCTCGCGGGAGACGTTCAGGGGCAGATCGTCGGAATCCACCACCCCTTTCACGAAACGCAGGTAGTGAGGCATGAGCTTGTCCACTTCATCCATGATGAACACCCGGCGCACGTAGAGCTTCACGCCGTGCTTCTGTTCCCTGTCCCACAGATCGAAAGGCGCGCGGGAAGGAATATAGAGCAATGACGTGTATTCGTTGGTGCCCTCGACGCGGTTATGCGACCAGGCAAGGGGATCTTCGAAATCATGGGCGATGGACTTGTAGAAGTCCTTGTATTCCTCGTCAGTGATTTCGGACTTGTTGCGCATCCACAGCGCAATGCCCTTGTTGACCTGTTCCCATTCGATTTCCCTGTCCTTATCCTTCTCTTTGTCTTCCTCTTCTTCTCCCATATCTTCCTTGGGCATTTCGATGGGGATGGCCAGGTGATCCGAAAACTTGCTGATGATCTGGCGCAAACGCCAGCTGTCGAGAAACTCGTTGTCTTCCTCGCGCAGGTGCAGGGTTACTTCAGTGCCCCTGCCTTCCTTTTCCACGGTTTCGATGCTATAGCTGCCCTCGCCGTCGGACTCCCAGCGCACACCGTGTTCGGGCTCCATGCCGGCACGGCGGGTTGTCAGCGTCACCCTGTCTGCGACGATAAAGGCAGAGTAGAAACCCACGCCGAACTGGCCGATGAGCTGGCTGTCGGACGTTTCATCCCCGGAAAGATTTTCGAGGAACTTCTTGGTGCCGGAGCTGGCAATGGTCCCGATGGTATCCATGACTTCCTGACGGCTCATGCCGATGCCATTGTCGGAAACGGTGAGTGTCCCGGCGTCCTTGTCCACCCACACGCGGATCTTCAGCTCGGGATCACCTTCGTACAGAGCGTCATCCGCCAGGGCTTCGAAACGCAGTTTTTCCGCCGCATCGGAGGCATTCGAAATCAGTTCACGCAGGAAGATTTCCTTGTTGCTGTAAAGCGAACGGATGACCAGATTCAGAACCTGGCTCACTTCCGCCTGAAATTCCATGGTTTCTTTATGTGCTTCGACTGTCATGTAGTGTTTCTCCCGAATTACCACAAATTTATTATGAATTGAGCCTACATTTGGTTGCGGAAAGCAAATTTCAACCCCCGCTAAGAAAAAAATCTCAGATCTGCCATACTTCTTTAAATCAGAACCTTCAGCAGAGAACCATCTTGCCCCCGACAGCCGCCCGCTTCCTCCTCGTCATCAGCCTGAGCCTGCTGCCGCTGCAGTCGGCCAACGCATTCTTCTGTTTCAAGTTTTTTATGGGAGGCAATTCGGGCAATCACCCGCCCCGCCGTCTGCCTTACAGCGCCCGCAGGTACGGCACGCCGCCTCCTTCCTGGTTTCTTGCCCAACCCCGTTACGCACCCTACCCGGCATACCCGCAAATACCCGACAAACAGCCGGCGCAGTATCCCCAGGTTCCAGCCAGTACTATTACCCCATCGGAATCCAGTATGTGATTTGACCTCGATACCGCTAGAATAGCGCGCAGAAAACCCAATCTCGAGGAAAGATCGTGACAGAAAGAAAAACAGATGTAGCCATCATTGGCTCCGGCACGGCCGGTCTCAATGCCATGGGGCGGGTCAAGCGTGCCGGCAAGGATTTCGTACTCATCAACGGCGGTGAACCCGGCACCACCTGCGCCCGCGTGGGCTGCATGCCTTCCAAGGCCATTATCCAGGTTGCCGAGGATTTCCATCGCAAGTCCCTGTTCGATCGCGAGGGTATCGAAAATTGGGAAGGAATGCGCGTCAACATCCCCGAAGCCATGGAACACACCCGCGATCTTCGGGACACCTTCGTCGACCGCGTGCTCTCCAACAGCACCGACCACCTCAGCGAAGAAGTATTCATCGAACAGTATGCCCACTTCGTAGAACCCGGCGTGGTGGAACTGGAAGACGGCCAGCGTATCCGCGCGGACAAATTCGTCATCGCCACCGGTTCCACCCCCATCGTTCCCGAGGCGTGGAAAGCCTTTGGCGACCGTATCGTCACCACTGATGAATTCTTCGAACTGGAAGACCTGCCCGCCTCCATGGCGGTCATCGGGCTGGGGGTCATCGGGCTGGAACTGGGCCAGGCCATCGCCCGTCTTGGCGTTGATGTCACCGGCATCGACCTGGCGGAACACATCGGCGGCACCAGCGATCCTGAAGTCAACAAGGCCGCCATCGAGATCATCTCCAAAGAATTTCCCCTGTGGCTGGGCCATGGCGCGGAAATCAGTGAGGAAGCCGACGGTCGCCTTAAAGTTACCGCCGGTGAACAGAGTGTTATCGTGGACAAGGTGTTCGCCAGCATGGGACGACGCCCCAACCTGGATAACCTGGGTCTTGAAAATCTTGGTATCGAACTGGATGCACGCGGTATTCCCCAATACAACCCCAACACCATGCAAATCGGGGATCACCCGCTGTTCCTCGCCGGCGACATCAATGCTGACCGCCCCATTCTTCACGAGGCGGGGGACGAAGGAAAGATAGCGGGTTACAACGCCGCCCATGATGAAATCGTGGCCTTCAGGCGCAAGACACCCCTGGCCATCGTATTCAGTGACCCCAACATCATCAGCGTGGGCACCCGTTTTGCCGACCTGGCGCCGGATACTTTCAAGGTGGGTGAGATGAAGATCGCTCCCGTGGGTCGCGCCCTGATCATGGGCAAGAACCGTGGCACCATCCGGGTCTACGCCGACAGCAAGAGCGGTAAACTGCTGGGTGCCGAAATGGTTGCTCCCCGGGGTGAAAACCTCGCACATCTGCTGGCCTGGTGCATACAACAGGAACTGACCGTGGGCGAACTGATCCGGATGCCTTTCTACCATCCGGTGATGGAGGAAGCTCTGCAGGCCGCACTGACTTCGCTTTATCATCAGGTGGAAGCCAAGAATCCCGGCCCTATTGCCGAACTGAGAACCCTGGACCAATAGCCAGAATATAGATTAATTATTTATTGTTACTAATTGATCTAAAAGGAGTAATAAATGCCCTATTTTACTTATGAAGTTGTCACCCACCCGGAATCAGGAGCGAGACTGCTCACGCATATCGAAACCTATCCCAAGTACCGGGAAGCCAAACTGCGGGTAAAGGAAGAGCGGGACAAACACCCGGATCGGGATCCCCAGGAATTCAGGCTGGTTTTTGCCAAAAACACTGTGGAAGCAGAAAAACTGCTCAGCATCCCCCGGGATGAGCGCGTCATCGGCGATATCTGACAGGATGTGAAAAAGCCCACGGAAGGGTTTCTTCTTCACCTCGAAAAAAACTGCCCGAAACCGTATCTATAATTATTCGGCCAGCCGCACTACGAACACATCACAGCGCGCACTGTGAACAATGGCCACAGCCGTTGAACCCAGCAGTTTCGCAATGCCATGCCTACCATGAGAGCCCACCACGATCAGGTCGACTTTCTGAGCCTCCGCATAGGAAAGTACCGCGCTTTTCGGTGTTCCCCAGAGCACATCATGCTGAACATCCGCATAATCCAGACTTTTCGCCAGTTGCTCCATTCTCAATACCGCCTGGTCATGGATCTGCTGATCCAGTTCTGCAAATTCTCCCGGATCGATCATCAGGGGGTCATAACCGAGATCCGGGTAGAAACTGTTCTCCACCGCGTGAATCAGCGACAGCTTTGAACCATGCAGCCGCGCCAGTTCAAGCGCCCGCGCCAGCGCATGACTGGAATGTGGCGTAAAGTCCAGCGCAACCAGTATATGCCGGTAAGGATCCGGTTTCCTGTTCGCCAGCTCGACAGGATCCTCTGTCGTTGAGGAGACGTCCTCCCTGCCCTCCCGCAACCAGTCCCAGGCATCCTGAATGCTGTTCTTGTAAAAAAAGCGTATCTTGGTCTGTGTAAAAGCATCTCCTATGGCCGCCATCCATTTGTGCCATGATTTCC
>DRLF01000303.1 GCA_011051425.1 Thiolapillus brandeum
ATGGCTGCGTCTTCCACGTTACTGCCAGCATAGGCGTTACCGTGTATCCGCAGGACCAGGGCGATCCTGATACGCTGTTGCGTCATGCAGACCAGGCCATGTACCTGGCCAAGCAGCGCGGCCGCAATCAGTATTACTTCTTCGATCCGGTTCAGGATCGTCGCGTTCACGCCCGGCGGGAGCATATCAGCCGCATTGCCGTAGCCATAGAGCAAGATGAATTGCAGCTCTTTTATCAGCCGAAAGTGGATATGGCGCGGGGCCGGATATTCGGTGCCGAGGCGCTGGTGCGCTGGCAGCACCCGGAGCAGGGCCTCCTGCCGCCGAATATGTTTCTTCCCCTGATCGAGGGCCACAGGCTGCAATACGCCCTGGACTGGTGGGTGTTGAGAACGGCGATTCGTCAGGCGGCGTTATGGCATGCTGACGGTCTGGATCTGGTGGTGGGCATCAATGTGTCCCCGAGTACCATACAGTATCCGGATTTTACCAGCCAGCTGATGCAACTGGTTGATGAGGAAAATATCAGCACCGATCTGATCGAGCTCGAGATCGTCGAGAGTGATGCCATCGACGATCTGGATGCTGTTTCCGCGGTCATCCGCCAATGTGAGGATGTCGGCGTTCATTTTGCACTCGATGACTACGGTACCGGTTATTCCTCACTCACCTATATCCGCCGTCTACCGGTGCAGACACTCAAGATCGACCAGACATTCGTCAAGGATATTCTGACAGATCAGGATGATCTGAACATCGTCGAAGGTGTCATCGGCCTCGCCCGGGCATTCGGGCGGGAAATGATCGCTGAAGGTGTGGAGAACACCGAAATCGGCGTTCGGCTGCTGGAGCTGGGCTGCAATTGTGCGCAAGGCTACGGCATTGCCAAACCCATGCCTTTCACCGAAATCCCGGCCTGGGTCAGGCAGTACAGGTTTCCAAGTGAATGGATCGAGGTTGCGAAGAAGCTCTCTGCCGCCTGAAGCCGCCTGCATCCCGCTGGCGTGAGGCGGTCAGGCTGAGGCTGTTCGGCATTCAGTCATCATTTATCTTGTTCGAGTGGCACAGGTCACAGCTTATTTCGGTGCCTTTGTCCACAAACAGCAGTTTTCTGTTCTTGCCATTGATGTTGTAATTCTGGCAGCCGTTGCGATTCAGCTTGTCACACTCCAGGGTGCGGTCGGCCGCTGCCCTCGACAGCACCGTTCCCAGGCCGTCCTTGCCATGGCAGTTCTGGCAAAGGGTTCTGTCGGCATCCTTGTGGTCCCTGTTCCATACCGTGATATCGACGCCGGTGTCGGGTTGACCGCTGTTCATGCTGATTGGGGCGACCGGGTGCAGGCCGTGAGGACCCTGCAGGGTCAATCCCAGGTCACCGGTATGGCAGGTACCGCATTGAATGATGCTGCCCTTGTGGCCCTGCAACTGGGTTGCGGCAACATTGTCGTTGGCAAAAGGATTGTCGATGGGCCAGATGGCATGGGTGCTGCCATGGCAGCCTTCGCACATGACGCCTTTGTGGCCCTGGCTGAACTGCAGTGTTTTTTCGTTGCCACTCTGGCGATACAGGTTTTCATTTTCTGCAAAGCGTGAATTCGGCGAAGCAATGGGAGCATTCGCATCGTTCACATAAGCCTGCAGCAAACGGATGCCGTCGTCAGCGACAATGGCGCCGGAAGGATGATTGGGACGGCCCGCATCGCCGGTATGGCAGGACTGGCATTTCGGTTCGCTGGCCCAGGGGACGCGTGTGCCTCCTGATGTGAAATCGTGTCCCACGTCGGCCATTTCACCGTGGCAATCCTGACAGACCACACCACCACTGAACATGGCGCCACGCAGGCACTGGGTGCGTTTCCCCGGATGGCACTGGTAGCAGGTTTCCTGCAGGACATATTCCTTGACGCTTTGTTTCGGATCGGCATCGGGATAACCGTGATCCACTGCCGGCTTGTTTCTCGTGGTGTCGTCCGGCGGCGGCATGTCCGGAAACAGTGCGCCGTATTGGCTGTGGAACTTGTGCATGACGGAGGACATGCTGGTGCCGACAGTTTTCTGGAAGACCTGGCTTGCGACATCGTCGGTAGGACCGAGTTGTGCCAGGTCGACGGCCGGAGAATAGTGGCATTGCGAACACTGAATGGGGGTGCGTTTGGCCAGGCAGTTGCCGTTCCAGTTGTTTGCGTTTTCCGGTGCTGTGCCCGCGTCGCAGCTTCCCCATGCTGCCGGATATTTTGCCCCGTGTTTGACATCGTGCAGGCGCAGGATATTTATCTTGGCGGCATTCAGCAACTGCTGGTTGCGCGTGTCCCCGGGAGCAGGGTCATCGAGGCTGGCAACGTCAAACACAGTCTTGCTGAACCTTGTGGGGGATACGGCCGCCTGTGTACAGCTGTCGCTCCTGATGAGAGGCGACAGATCCGGATCTGCGCAGTCCAGGGTGAGTGCGTGACAGTTCTGGCAGTCGGCTTCCGAGGCGACGGGCAGAACGATATCGGTGGAAGCGACAACGGTGCTGCTGTTCAGTGCCTGTATGCGCATCATGGGATAAGCGTTCCACCTTCCGGCGTCATCCTTTGGAAACATGGGGACACCGTCGGCAGACCACCAGTTGGCACCCTCGATGATGCTTCCCGTGGGTGCGGCCAGCACACTGCTGAAGAAATTGACGTCTTCGTCGAAACGGTTGAAGGGTTTGGGATCGTTGAGAAGATATTTGCCCGCAATGCCCGGCATGATCTGTTGCATGAACTGGCAGGTGGCCGGGTTGGACAGGCAATCGGGTAACAGCAGGGAGTCGGGTACCGGCAGTCCGGTATCGAGAATCACGGCCAATGGGCTCAACAGGCCAAAGAAGATATTGTCATAACCATCGAAGCCAAACGGGTTGGCCGTAAAGGGGTTCTTCTTCCAGAAATTGCTCTTGAACACGCCCGCTGTCGGATCGTTCTGGGAAGTCGAGTTGATGGATACCTTGGCCCTGTCAGTACCGGCCAGGCTGCTGGCCGGCGGATTCAGAGCTGCAGGCATGGTGGGGTTGTTTGGGTCGAATATGGGGTCGTTGGGATTGGATGTGGCGGAATAGACCACCGATATGTCCGGTGCGGTGCCCGGCGTAAGCAGCGATGGCTTTTTACCCTTTTTGATGACCTGGGCGTGAATGACGTTGAAAGGCGGAAGGATGCTGAAGATCTGGTAGTCCAGGTCGGCGCAGTGCATGCCCAGATCGTTAGCGGCGAACACCCGGTATTCCTGGTTGCCGGCAAACAAAGCTTCGCTGACGGCGGTCGTCACCAGGGGTTCTGCTGTGGTGATCTTCAGGGTGCTGCCGGTCTCGACCGAGAATACAGGCTGCAGGGAAACCCATTGTGCCTGAAAGATGACATTGGCGTTATTGATGACAGCCACCGCGGAATTGCTGGTAATCGAGACGGTGCCGTTGCAGGTGATATCCACGTTGTCGAAAGTCTGGTCTGCATCCAGGACGACTTCGGTTCCGGAGCAGGCAGCAGGGTCAGTGATATTGGCCGCAACCGCAGCGGGCATATGCAGGATCAGCCACAACAGGGCTGTGAATATGAGCAGCAGGTTGTTTTGCCTGGTTTCAGGAGATATCCATCTGTTGGCTATGCGCATGACTGTTTTCCGCTGTTTTCTCGAATGAAAGACATCTGTATTGCAAACCGGCCGATGAACGTTATTCAGCAGCAAGGTACAACAGGCAAACAGCTGACGGTTTTCGGGTGCCGTTGTTGAGAAAGCCATGGAGGGACTTTTTCAACATCCCGTTACAAGGGGAATTCCGTTGGGAATCCTGAAATGATTGTTTTTCTTTGTATCCCACAAGTCTGGCTGAAAATCCGGAAATGTCAATGTGCGCGGTTTCTCATTCGGGAGCAAAGACTGCCCACAGTACCTATTTGTCCGCAGGTGGCCAGGGCAGGGTAATGGTCTTGCCGCCGTAGCCGTGCACCTTGTCATGAGCGCGAATGGTAATGGAAGTGATGTTGTCCGGAATGGTTGTGCCCGACAGGCTGCGGGTGAAAGGCTGTTCATTTACGTGGGGATGGGCCAGCACCCGGGTGGAGAGTATTTTTCCGTCAGGGGCAAGGATCTCCCACCGGTCGGCATAGTGGTCCCAGCCTTCATCGGCATGCCTGACGGTAACCTGAAATGTCCAGCTGTTGCTCCCATTGGGAAGAATTTTCACGTTCTCGACATCGGCTTCTCCGGCCAGTGCAGTGGAAATGCTCATGGCGAGGATGAGAGCCAGCAGGCCTGTTCTTGTGTTCATTGCATTTTCCCTATTTCTGATATTTTTATGCGCCATTCAGCAGGGCCGCTACTGTGTACAGATTCCCCTTTGCTGTCCACGGCCACCATAACGGGCATGTTTTCAACTTCAAATTCGTGGATAGCCTCCATGCCCAGGTCTTCGAAAGCCACCACGCGGGCCTTGCGGATGGCCCTGGAGACCAGATAGGCGGCGCCGCCCACGGCCATGAGATAAGCAGCCTTGTGCCGGCGGATGGATTCGACGGCCTGGGGGCCGCGCTCGGCCTTGCCGATCATGCCCAGGAGTCCGAGCTGGCCGAGCATCATTTCCGTGAACTTGTCCATGCGCGTGGCGGTGGTGGGGCCGGCGGGGCCGACCACTTCGCCGTCCACGGGATCCACGGGACCCACGTAGTAGATGAATCGGTTGTGGAAGTCCACGCCCTCGGGCAGGGGTTGACCCTTGTCCATGAGTTCCTGGATACGCCGGTGGGCGGCGTCGCGGCCCGTGAGCATCCTGCCGCTGAGCAGCAGGCGGTCGCCAGGCTTCCAGGCGGCCACCTGTTCCGCCGTGATGCTGTCGAGATCCACATGAATGGCGTCTGCGCCGGGCTGCCAGTGTACGTCCGGGTAGTCGGACAGGGCAGGTGGAGTGAACTCCGCCGGACCGCTGCCATCCAGGGTGAACTCGATATGCCGGGTGGCGGCGCAGTTGGGAATCAGGGCCACGGGCAGGGAGGCCGCATGGGTGGGATAGTCCTTGATCTGCACATCCACCACGGTGGTCAGACCCCCCAGTCCCTGAGCGCCGATGCCCAGGGCATTGACCTTTTCGTACAGTTCCAGGCGCAGTTCTTCCAGGGGAGTGTCTGGGCCTTTTTCCATCAGCTCCTGGATGTTCACAGGTTCCATGAGGGCTTCCTTGGCCAGCAGCATGGCTTTTTCCGATGAACCACCGATGCCCAGGCCAAGAATTCCTGGCGGGCACCAGCCTGCGCCCATGCCGGGTACGGTCTCCAGAACCCAGTCCACCAGGCTGTCGCTGGGGTTGAGGACCGTGAACCTGGCCTTGTTCTCCGAACCGCCGCCCTTGGCGGCCAGTCCGATTTTGATCCTGTTGCCGGGCACGATGCGGGTATGCACGATGGCAGGGGTGTTGTCGCCGGTGTTTTTCCGCTGGCCCCAGGGCGGAGCCACCATGGAGGCGCGCAGGGTGTTGTCGGGGTCTGTATAGGCCCGGCGTACACCTTCATTGATCATTTCCTCCAGGCTCAGCTCGCTGCGCCAGCGTACGTCCATGCCCACTTCGACGAAGGCCACCACCATGCCCGTGTCCTGGCATACCGGACGGTGACCCTCGGCGCTCATGCGCGAGTTCATGAGAATCTGCGCCAGAGCGTCCCTGGCGGCGGGAGACTGTTCTTTTTCCCAGGCCCGGCCTATGGCCTGGATGAAATCCAAAGGGTGGTAGTAGGAGATGAACTGCAGGGCTTCCTGCACGCTTTGTATCAGGTCGTCCTGGTGGATGGTGGTCATAGTCTTGGGTCTTTGCTCCGGAGAAGGCATATCAGCCTTCGTATGTTCGAATGACTTTCACGATCTGCACCGAGTAACTGCGGTACCATTTCTTTTGTCCCAGTTCCTGCGCCTGCAAGTG
The DNA here is from genome assembly GCA_011051425.1 of Thiolapillus brandeum. Lineage (GTDB taxonomy): Bacteria > Pseudomonadota > Gammaproteobacteria > Chromatiales > Chromatiaceae > Thiolapillus > Thiolapillus brandeum_A. Next base: position 5,933 of record DRLF01000303.1, read on the forward strand.
CTCCGGGTCGTTCTTCCATTCCCGGATCTGCTGTTCACTGTCCCACCAGGAAATGCTGATTTCCGTGCCGTTTTCTGTCACCGAGGTGAACTCGCGGCAGCCATAGCGCTCCCTGGCCAGCTTCCGCATGCGCCGGGCGGTGGTGGTGTAGCTGTCGTCCGGTTCGGCCATAACAGCGCGGAAAATGACAGCGTACATGGCGGCTCAGATATCCAGCAGCAGGCGGCTGGGGTCTTCCAGGTTCTCCTTGATGGTGACCAGGAATTGTACCGCG
>DRLF01000304.1 GCA_011051425.1 Thiolapillus brandeum
ATGGAGCAGCAACGAGCTTGCGATGTTGTTGCGTAGTGCTCACCGACCAGGACGGCTGGGGTCCGAATAGGTTGTCAAAGGCCGAAACGATTTTGGGAAGTGGATGTCCCAAAATCTACTCTCGGCTGGCATCTCTCCTACATAAAAAGGGAAGCAGGATACCAAACAGTTTTAAAAAACAATGTGTTGGGAAATGTTCCGGGGTAACGTGAACAGCTATTCCGGAAAATCCCGAAAAGTGTTCACCTTGAACCAGAATGATTGTTCACGTTCGTCCAGAATCGGTGTTCACGTTGAACTGGAATGAGTGTTCATCTTTGGCCAGAATATTCATAAGGCGCGTATTCGTCCGTCGTAAGAAGGGTTTCAGAGCGGAGCAATCAAATCCTGACCGTTCCGTTCATAGGCATAGCTTGTTGCTCAGCTGAAAAATGCTTACGGACAATCGGGTACGGCCGATGTGATGGAGAATATGCTGCCTGATTCAACTGAAAAGGAAGTCCCTTCCTGCCCAATTTGCACATCAGGGGATTCGATATACAACTCACCGTTCTTGATCACCTGACTATCGGTAAGGGTTATGGCAGTCGGTGATTTTAGAAAATGGTAGCTGGAAAAGACCTGTTGATCGATGATCAGCTCGGCGTTATCACAGGTTCCGGAAGCCACGACGATTTCTACGCCTTTGGAGCAGTTGTTGCCTGTTTGTGATTCGCCGGACACCGGGTCAACGCAACTCGCTATCCAATGGTGCCCGTTGGAAAGGTTTTGGGAAACGCTCAGTGATTGCGTAACTTCGACAGATGCAGCGGGTGCCAGGCTGGCTACTTGCTGCGTTTCCGGTGCTTCAGGATTGTTTTGGGTAACATTCGGGGACTCGGCGATAAAATATCGCAGTGTAGTGCCGGCTGCCTCGGCGTCCCCCAGATTGGCAACTGTGGAAACCAGCGTTATATCCTGCCCTGCTGAAATCAGCTGTCGTGCGGTGGTTTTGCTGGTAGCCACAAGATCCGGGCCACGCTGTTTCTCTATTGTGAATGAATAGTAGCCTCCGTTGCCATACTCACCAAAACCTGTATTCCAGTCGGGGTCGTAGGACAGGGGTTCCAACACCAGGTCGTAGTGGCCGGATGCAAGTGGCAGGGTCTCCTGCAGGATGTTGCTCGATGGGGGACTGGATGGCGCGAGGCTGGTAATCAGCGCGCCTGATGCACTGATGAGTTGTGCCTTGAGGGAAAGGCTTGTTCCCATTTTTTCTCCCAGAATCCCCAATGGTGGTCCAATCCTGATGTTGACTGTTGCAGATGCAGGCAGATAAAAGCTGTACACATCGATATCTTTTCCCAACCCCTCAGGGCGTAGCACACCCTTTTGTTCTATCACCGGCAGCGACAATTTCATTGCGCTACCGGGATTGTCTCCAGCCTCGTCACTGATTTCACCGATTGCATCGCGGATAATCGCCAGATCATCTTCTTTTTCGTTTGCTCCAGGATATTCCCCCTTGCTCCATTGGACATAGGATTTGCCGAAAGGGCCGCCCATAATGGGACCCCAGTCGCCATGGCCGCCTTCGTATGTTCGATCCGGGTTGCCATCGTGGGACAAGCCCATCTGATGCCCCGATTCATGGGAAAGAGTCATTCCCAGCGAAGATGACCACTCGTTCCATACCCAGCCTGTACCGTAGGTGTCTCCCCAGCCAAAAACATCCACATAGGCCACACCGCCGGCACCACAGTTCTTGTACCAATCGCATGTGGTGGTTGCTATGAGCTGTACACGCTGTTTTTCGGGAGTGGCTGCGTAGAGGGCGGCATCGGTGGTGACATTGATGTTGAAGGGCGCATAATCTTCGGCGGCTTCGGCCCATCCCAGCCACATATCGTGGCGTTCTTTGTCTGAAAAACTGGCGGTATCCGCGTCCTGACTGAAAGGCGTGTAGTTGATCGTGTTGCCATCGTTCCAGGCAGGACTGGTGTAGCTGCCGCCCCAATAGTTGATATAAAGGATATTGGTAACACCGGGTTTGCTCTGCAGATGCTTCAGGGTATCCAGATCAGGTGTGGGGGCAGTTTCTGCAATATCAGGCGCAGCATCCTGTGTTGCCGGGGATACGGCGGGATATCGAACGCAATAAAACTGATCGGGGTCCTGTTCTACGAGGAGACCTGCGCCAGACAGATCAAACTCGGCTTTATAGGCCTTGTCATTTTCCATGTCCAGGACCAGCATAGCGGCGATCTTCCCCTTGCGGAGATAGATTTCAACGGTTCCCTGGCCTTTTTCAAGCGTTGCGATCCGGGTTTCATCGGCGGCTTTGTTGCGCAGAAGCCCTGCTTGAGCGATCGATCCCTGGATTTTGCTGTCAATGTAGCGGTTACCGGGCAAAGCAAGAGACAGTGTCTTGCCCGTTTCCAGACGATTCTCGATGCCGTCTGTCAGTTGGACGGGCCATTTGCCGTAGGTGAGCTGTTCGGCTGTGGTCGCCGTTTGCTGGTGATTGCCTTCAGAAAGGTCAAACAGGAATTCGGAGGCAACCGTCGTGGCCGAAAATGTCAGGAAAAGGACGGTGGTGAGAACGCTTCTGATCAGGTGCATGTTTTGGCTTTTGTCTGGAACAGGGTTGAGGTTAGAAATGATATCGGCTTTCATCCGAAAAAAATAAGGGGACATTCGCATTTTTTCCAAGCTTTCCCGTTTGAGACCGGAGAATCGGCGGCTTGTTCCTCAATTGGTCTTATTGCGTGTAGTAGAATGGAGCCAATCTATCCGTGATTCCCGCCAACCGATGCAATACCCTGCCATCTATACACTCCGCCCGGCCTCACCCAAGGCACACATTTTTAGAATAGCGCTGATTGTGGGAGAACCTGACGCAAAGGGACAGCGCTTGTCATTGCCTGCATGGATTCCGGGCAGCTACATGATCCGCGATTTTGCCAGAAATATCGTCTCCATCAGGGCGTCCTGTGAAGGAGAGCCTGTGGCGCTTTCCAAACTCGATAAGCAGACCTGGCAGGCTGCGCCGGTATCGGGAGCATTGGCGGTGGAGTATGACGTATATGCCTGGGATCTTTCTGTCAGAGGGGCGCACCTGGACAGTACCCATGGCTTTTTCAATGGCACCAGTGTTTTTCTGCAGGTTGTCGGTCAGGAGGACAGGCCGCTGCTGGTAAACCTGGAGAGGCCGGGTGGAGATAACAGCTTTTCCTGGAAGCTGGCAACCAGCCTGCCGGCTAAATCGGTCGATCCCCAGGGATTTGGCAGCTATGTTGCTGATTCCTATGCCCATCTCATCGATTGTCCGGTGGAAATGGGCAATTTTCAGGAATTGGGTTTCGATGTCGGGAACAAGCCTCACCGCATGGTGCTCAGTGGGCACTGTTATTTCGACCCGGAAAGAATCTCCCGTGATCTGCAGAAAATATGCGCCTATCATGCGTCGTTATTTGGCGAACTCCCGTTAAACAGTTATCTGTTTCTCACCATGGTGGTGGGGGACGGCTACGGTGGCCTCGAACACCGGGATTCGACAGCGTTATTGTGTGAGCGGGATGATTTGCCCGGAAAGGGCATGAAACAGCCGACCAGGGGCTATATCAAGTTCATGGGGCTTTGCAGCCACGAGTATTTCCATTTGTGGAATGTGAAACGCATTCGCCCCCAGGTGTTCAGGGAAGCAGACCTTTCTTCCGAAGTGCATACCGAATTACTCTGGGCGTTCGAAGGGATCACCAGTTATTACGATGATTTGGCCCTGGTGCGCACGGGCTGTATCCAGCCGGACGACTATCTGGGGCTGATAGCGCAAACAGTCACCCGGGTGATGCGCAGCAGTGGTCGGTTGCGGCAGTCCGTGGCGGAGTCCAGCTTTGATGCCTGGACCCGGTTCTACAAGCAGGACGAGAATGCACCCAATGCCATCATCAGTTATTACAGCAAGGGAGCGCTGGTTGCGTTCGGCCTGGATATGCTGCTGCGGGACAGGACTGGAGACCGGCTGTCCCTGGATGATTTCATGCGCAGACTCTGGGAAGAATATGGCAGGCGGGACAGAGGCGTTTCCGAACAGGACCTGGAACAGCTGGCCAGCCGGGTGGCTGATGCCGATCTGTCAGCGTTCTTCGAACATACCGTACATGGTACGGAAGAATTGCCCCTGGAAGACTGGTTTGCCACCCTGGGTGTCGGTTATCGCCTGCGACCGGCCAGAAACCAGGAAGACTGGGGCGGCGTTGCGGAAGGAGATGATCAGGCCGAAGCCAAACCGGCCATCGGTGCACGCTATACCCAGAAAGGGGATTTCGTGGAACTGCTTCAGGTCTTCGATGGCGGTGCCGCCCAAAGTGCCGGACTGTCGGCGGGTGACAGGCTCATAGCCCTTGATGGTCTGCAGGTGACGGCCAAGAACCTGAACGGGTTGCTGGGGCAGTTTGAAGCAGGGGCAGAAGTGCAGGTCCATGCCTTTCGGCGGGATGAGCTCATGGTGTTTTCACTGCCTGTCACAATGGCCCCGCGGGATACCTGTGAACTGTGGCTGTTGCCTGAAACCGAGTGCACCCCCGGACAACTGGCCCGCCGCAGGGATTGGCTGAGTCAGCAATGAATGACGCGGAATATGCCCTGCTACAGTCACTGGCGGATGGCAGCTTTCATTCCGGTGAGGCGCTTGCTGAACGGTTTGCTGTCACGCGGGCGGCCATCTGGAAGCGCATTCAGCGCCTGAATGCTTTTCCCGGAATCGAGATCGCATCGGTGCGGGGCAAGGGCCACCGGCTGAAGGCGCCCCTCGAAC
>DRLF01000305.1 GCA_011051425.1 Thiolapillus brandeum
CTGGAAGTGCCCATCGGCCCCGAACTGCTGGGCCGGGTAGTGGATACCTTGGGCAATCCTCTGGATGGCAAGGGTCCCATCGACACCAAGCTGTCAGCCGCCATGGAACAGATTGCCCCCGGCGTTATTGCGCGTAAATCGGTTGATCAGCCGGTGCAGACCGGTATCAAGGCCATCGATGCCATGGTGCCCATCGGCCGCGGTCAGCGCGAGCTGATCATCGGCGACCGCCAGACAGGCAAGTCGGCTATCGCCATCGACGCCATCATCAACCAGAAAGGTACCGGCGTTAAGTGTATCTACGTGGCGGTGGGACAGAAGAACTCCACCATCGCCCAGCTGGTGCGCAAGCTCGAAGAGCATGGCGCCATGGAGCACACCATCATCGTGGCTGCCCCCGCCGCCGATTCGGCTGCCATGCAGTTCCTGGCTCCTTACGCCGGTTGCACCATGGGTGAGTATTTCCGTGACCGCGGCGAAGATGCCCTGATCATTTATGATGACCTCACCAAGCAGGCCTGGGCCTATCGCCAGGTATCCCTGCTGCTGCGCCGGCCGCCGGGCCGTGAGGCCTATCCGGGTGACGTCTTTTACCTGCATTCCCGCCTGCTGGAGCGCTCCGCGCGCATCAATGCGGAAGAGGTCGAGAAACGCACCAACGGTGAAGTGAAAGGCAAGACCGGCTCTCTTACCGCCTTGCCCATCATTGAAACCCAGGCGGGTGACGTGTCCGCTTTCGTACCCACGAACGTGATTTCCATTACCGACGGTCAGATCTTCCTCGAGTCCGATCTGTTCAATGCTGGCGTACGCCCTGCCATCAACGCCGGTCTGTCCGTATCCCGGGTGGGTGGTGCGGCCCAGACCAAGATCATCAAGAAGCTGGGTGGTGGTGTTCGCCTGGCGCTGGCCCAGTACCGTGAACTGGCGGCTTTCTCCCAGTTCGCTTCTGATCTGGACGAAGCCACCCGCAAGCAGCTGGAGCGCGGACAGCGTGTTACCGAGCTGATGAAGCAGGGCCAGTATTCGCCCCTGTCCATCGCGGAAATGGCCATTTCCCTGTTCGCTGCCAACGAGGGCTACCTGGATGACGTGGAGGCCGAAAAGGTAGTGGATTTCGAGGCGGCGCTGCTGTCCTACATGAACAGCAGCCAGAGTGAACTGGTGAGCAAGGTGAACGAGAGCGGCGACTGGAACGATGAAATCGAAAACGCCTTCCATGAAGCGCTGAAAGATTTCAAGGCCAATCACAGCTGGTAATTTGCAGCTGACATCCAACAGACAGACAAGGTTGAAACATGGCAGGCGCTAAAGAGATACGCACACAGATCGGCTCCATCAAGAACACGCAGAAGATAACGCGTGCGATGGAAATGGTCGCCGCAGCGAAAATGCGCAAGGCGCAGGATCGCATGCATGCGTCGCGTCCCTATGCGGAAAAGATGCGTACCGTCATCGGACATTTGGCCATGGCGCATCCGCAGGTGAAGCACCCTTTCATGGTTCGCAGGGACATCAAGTCCGTGGGTTACATCATCGTGTCTTCCGACCGTGGGCTGTGCGGCGGCCTGAACAACAACCTGTTCCGCCGCCTGGTCAAGGACGTGGAGAAGCTGCATGATGAAGACGTGGATGTCCGCTACTGCCTGGTGGGCAGCAAGGCGGTCGCTTTTTTCAGCCGCGTCGGTGGACAGGTCATGGCGCAGGCCACCCAGATTGGCGAGTCTGCCCATATGGAAGATCTGGTAGGTACGGTCAAGGTCATGCTGGATGCCTACGTCGACGGCGAAGTGGATGAGATTCGCATTGCCTACAACCGCTTCGTCAACACCATGACCCAGGAGCCGATCGTCGAGCAACTGGTACCCCTGCCAGAGGCAGAGGAAGACGAGGAAGAGGCGGCCAAGCTGCGCACCCACTGGGACTATATCTACGAACCGGATGCCGACGTGGTGCTGCAGGATCTGCTGGCGCGTTACGTGGAGTCCCTGGCCTACCAGGCCGTTGTGGAAAACGGCGCCTGCGAGCAGTCCGCGAGAATGGTGGCCATGAAGGCGGCATCTGACAATGCCGGCAGCCTCATCGACGAGCTGGAACTGGTTTACAACAAGGCGCGGCAGGCGGCGATCACTCAGGAGATATCCGAGATCGTCAGTGGTGCTGCGGCCGTATAGAGAATTTAGACTTTTTGTTATTCGTCGTCTTTGCAGACGACACGGACATTAAATATTAAGAGGATCCGCACATGAGTACGGGTAATGTGGTGGAAATCATTGGTGCTGTGGTAGACGTTAAGTTTCCACGTGACTCCATGCCAAAGATCTATGACGCACTGAAGATCGAATCAGAGAACCTGGTTCTGGAAGTGCAGCAGCAACTGGGCGACGGCGTGGTGCGTACCATCGCCATGGGATCGACCAATGGCCTGAAGCGGGGTCTGGATGTTATAAACACCGAAGCGCCGATCAGCGTACCGGTTGGTCAGGGTACCCTGGGGCGGATCATGGACGTGCTGGGTGAACCGGTGGACGATGCCGGTCCGGTAAAGACCGACGTGGTCATGCCCATCCACCGTGAAGCTCCCAAGCTGGAAGACCAGGCCACCACCACCGAGGTGCTCGAGACAGGCATCAAGGTTATCGACCTGATCATGCCCATCGTCAAGGGCGGCAAGGTCGGCCTGTTCGGCGGCGCCGGCGTGGGCAAGACCGTAACCCTGATGGAGCTGATCCGTAATATTGCCGTGGAGCACTCCGGTTTCTCCGTATTCGCCGGTGTGGGCGAGCGTACCCGTGAGGGTAACGACTTCTACCACGAGATGAGCGAAGGTGGCGTACTGGACAAGGTATCCCTGGTCTACGGCCAGATGAACGAGCCTCCCGGCAACCGTCTGCGTGTGGCCCTGACCGGCCTGACCATGGCGGAATACTTCCGTGACGAAGGCCGTGACGTACTGATGTTCATCGATAACATCTACCGTTACACCCTGGCGGGCACCGAGGTTTCGGCACTGCTGGGCCGCATGCCCTCGGCGGTAGGCTACCAGCCCACCCTGGCGGAAGAAATGGGCGTGCTGCAGGAGCGCATCACCTCCACCAAAACCGGTTCCATCACTTCCTTCCAGGCCGTCTACGTGCCTGCGGACGATCTGACCGACCCGTCTCCCGCAACGACATTTGCCCACCTGGACGCGACCCTGGTGCTGTCCCGGCAAATAGCCGAGCTGGGTATCTACCCCGCGGTGGATCCCCTGGATTCCACCTCAAGAATTCTCGATCCCCATGTGGTGGGCACAGAGCACTATGAAACCGCCCGTGCGGTTCAGGGTGTGCTGCAGCGCTACAAGGAACTGAAAGACATCATCGCCATCCTGGGTATGGATGAACTGTCCGAAGACGACAAACTGGTCGTACAGCGCGCACGTAAGATCCAGCGCTTCCTGTCCCAGCCCTTCTTCGTGGCGGAAGTATTCACCGGTGCGCCGGGTAAATATGTTTCCCTCAAGGATACTATCAAGTCGTTCAAGGCCATCGTCGCGGGTGAGTATGACCACCTGCCCGAGCAGGCTTTCTATATGTGCGGCGGTATCGAGGATGTCATCGAACGAGGTGGTCAGCAAAGCTGACCCCAAGCCGGAGAATAAATCATGGCCATGACCGTGCATGTGGATATCGTCAGTGCTGAAGGCAGTCTGTTTTCAGGGCAGGGCGAAATGATCTATGCGCCTGCCGTGATGGGCGAGATCGGCATCGCACCCCGGCACGCGCCGCTGGTCAGCCGGCTCAGGCCCGGCGACGTGCGTGTCGATCCGGGGCAGGGCAAGCCCATGGAACACTTTTATGTGTCCGGGGGCATCATCGAGGTGCAGCCTTTCCGCGTCACCATCATGGCGGATACCGGCATCCGTGCCGCTGACCTGGATGAACTGGCGGCAAAAGAAGCCAAACAACGCGCCGAAGCGGCCCTGGCCAACAACTCCAGCAAAATGGAACTGGCCAAGGCACAGGCCGAACTCGTTGAAGCCATGGCGCAACTGCGAGCCATTGAAAAACTGCGTAAAATTAAAAGTTAACAGTAGCTTAGCGCCAACAAAATAATTTATCGGCCCTGGCGGTGAAAGCTGCCAGGGCTGTTCGTTTTTTATAGAATCCTTATTATGAGCAAAGAAATCGTACAACCCGGAAAATATGTTTCCATCAGTTACACCATCCGTGACCAGGACGGCAATGTGGTCGAGCAGCATGATCTGCCCATCGGATTCGTCTACGGTTCGGATACCGAACTGATCGGCGGCATGGACAAGGCCATCGCCGGAAAGAAAGCGGGCGACGAAGTGGAAGTGGAATTGCCACCGCAAGAAGCATTCGGCGAGCATGATCCCGAACTGACCTTCACCGACGACCTGGACAACGTGCCTCCCCAGTTCCGCCATGTGGGTGCGGAAGTGCAGATGCAGAACGAAGCGGGAGAGACCAAGACCTTCTTTATCGCAAAAATCGAAGATGGTAAGGTGAGCATCGACGGAAACCATCCCCTGGCGGGTAAAACGCTGACGGTGCAGGTCAAGATACTCGAGGTGCGTGATGCGCAGCCGGGAGAAGACCGTACCAGCGGCATCCATTCCGTACAGGCGCCGGGTTCAACCAGTATCAACTAAGGAAGAGATCAACATGAAACTGGGTATTGTCATTCTCGCAGCGGGGCAGGGCACAAGAATGAAGTCCAGTTTGCCCAAGGTGCTTCATCCTCTTGCCGGCCGTCCCCTGCTGGCCCATGTGCTCGAAACCGCCCGGTCCCTGCAGCCGGCGAAGACCGTCGTGGTCTATGGTCATGGCGGGGAACGGGTTCGCGACACCATCGACAACCCCGATATTCTCTGGGTCGAGCAGGCCGAACAGCTGGGCACGGGCCACGCGGTGCAGCAGGCCATGCCCCTGTTGCAGGACATGGACAAAGTGCTGGTGCTCTACGGCGATGTGCCACTCATCAGGGCGGAGAGCCTGCAGGCGCTGGTCCACGAGGCGGCATCCGGACTCGGCCTGATGACCGTTACCCTGGACGATCCAAGCGGTTACGGGCGCATCGAACGTGATGCCGATGGCAGGGTGCTGCGCATCGTCGAGCAGAAGGATGCCAGCGAAGAACAGCTCGCCATTCCCGAGATCAACACCGGCATCATGCTCATCGATACTGCAAGACTGCAGGGCTGGCTGCAGGAACTGTCCCCGCAGAATGCGCAGGGCGAATATTACCTTACCGATATCATCGCCATGGCCGTTCGTGACGGCGTGGACATTCATGTTACCCAGCCCGCGGATACCGTGGAGGCGGAAGGCATCAACGATTGCCTGCAACTGGCGTCCCTGGAACGGGTGCTGCAGCGCTGGCAGGCCGAAGCGCTCATGCGTGATGGTGTTACCCTGAAAGACCCCGCCCGCTTCGATCTGCGTGGCAGTCTGAGCGCCGGCACCGATGTCGTCCTGGACGTGAATGTCATCATCGAAGGCCAGGTTGTTCTCGGCAGCAATGTAACCATCGGCGCAAACACGGTGCTGCGCAATGTGCAGGTGGCGGATAACGTCTGCATCCGGGAAAACTGTGTGATCGAAGATGCCGTCATCGGGCCGGACAGTGCCATCGGCCCGTTCTCCCGCATCCGGCCAGGTACCGAACTGGTGGGTGGTGCTCATGTGGGTAATTTCGTGGAGATAAAGAACTCCACGATTGGCCTGGGTTCCAAGGTCAATCATCTGAGCTACATCGGCGACACACAGATGGGCAGCGGTGTGAATATTGGCGCCGGCACCATCACCTGCAACTATGACGGTGCCTACAAGCACCAGACGGTTATCGAAGACAAATCATTTATCGGTTCGAATGCAGCGCTCGTGGCCCCGGTGCGTATCGGGGAAAACGCCACCATCGGAGCAGGCTCGGTCATTGCAAAGGATGCGGAAGCGGGCGAGCTTACATTGGCGCGGGGCAAACAAGTGACCATCAGGGGCTGGAAGCGGCCCAGCAAGGAGAAATAACATGTGTGGAATCGTTGGCGCCATTGCAACCAGGGACGTAACCCCCATACTCATGGAAGGACTGCGGCGGCTGGAATATCGCGGTTATGATTCGGCCGGCATTGCCATCAGGGATGGCAGTGGTCATATGCAACGCATACGCTCCGTTGGCAAGGTTGCTTCGCTGGCAGAGCGTTTGCAAGATGCGCCTATCGCCGGTGACCTCGGCATAGCCCACACCCGCTGGGCCACCCATGGCATTCCCGCCGAGCGCAATGCCCATCCGCACATGAGCGGCGAGCAGGTGGCGATCGTGCACAACGGCATCATCGAAAACCACACCGAATTGCGTGCCGAACTCGAAGCCGAAGGCTACCGTTTTGTGTCGGAAACAGATACCGAAGTCATCGCCCATCTGCTTGCGCGGGCGCTGAAAACCGATAAGGATCTGCCAACCGCTTTCCGCAAGGTCATTTCCCGCCTGGTCGGTGCCTATGCCCTGGCCGCCTCAACACCGGATGATCCTGACCGCATCGTCGTCGCCCGTGCCGGCAGCCCTTTGGTCATCGGTGTGGGAGACGGTGAGCACTTCATCGCTTCCGATGTCTTTGCCCTGCTGCCGGAAACTCATGATTTCATCTTTCTGCAGGAAGGTGATCTGGCGGAAATCTACCGTGATCATGTAAAGATTTTCGACCAGGATGGTGTGGAGGTAGAGCGTCCGGTAAAGTCATCCAAGCTCAATGCCAGCGCCGCAGACAAAGGCCCCTACAGTCATTACATGCTCAAGGAAATATTCGAGCAGCCCGGCGTGGTGGCGGAAACCCTGGAAGGGCGTATCCACAAGGGCAGACTGCTGGAAGAAAGCTTTGGCTATGAAACCAGAGCATTGCTGGACAAGACCAAGCAGGTGCATATCATCGCCTGCGGCACCAGCTACCACGCCGGACTGGTCGCCCGTTACTGGTTCGAAGATATCGGCATACCCTGCATGGTCGAGGTCGCCAGTGAATACCGCTATCGCAGAACCGTGGTGCCGGAAAACACCCTGTTCGTCACCATTTCACAGTCCGGTGAAACCGCAGATACCCTCGCTGCATTGCGGGAAACACGGAAGAAAGGTTACCTGGGCAGCATGGTAGTGTGCAATGTGCCCGAAAGCTCTCTGGTGCGTGAATCCGATGTGGCGCTAATGACCCGTGCAGGCACCGAGATCGGCGTGGCCTCGACCAAGGCGTTCACCACCCAGCTGGTCGCCCTGCGCCTGCTGGTGCTGGCGCTGGCCAAGCGGATGGGACAAAGCGAGGAAGAACAGCGCGTCCTCATTGAAGAGCTGCACGCTCTGCCACGACAGCTTGAAGTGGCGCTCAAGCTCAGCGGCGCTATCCAGCACATGGCCGAATCCTTCTCGGATAAAGAACATGCCCTGTTTCTCGGTCGCGGGCCTTTCTACCCCATCGGCATGGAAGGCGCGCTGAAGCTGAAGGAGATCTCCTACATTCATGCCGAAGCCTATCCGGCAGGTGAGTTGAAGCACGGTCCCCTGGCGCTGGTGGATGAAAAAATGCCGGTGGTCTGCGCCCTGCCCAACGATCCCCTGCTGGACAAGGTGCTGTCAAACCTGCAGGA
>DRLF01000306.1 GCA_011051425.1 Thiolapillus brandeum
CAGTCCGGGGCGGATATGATCCCAGTTGTGCTTTTCGATCAGTTCCCTGATGCGGCTGCTGATGAGAATCGCATCCTGTTTGTCGGTATCCGGCATCAGCAGTACAAATTCCTCTCCCCCGTAACGCGAAAGGATATCGTTGTCGCGAACATGGCTTGAGATGATGCCGGAAACTTCCACCAGTACCTGATCACCAACAGTATGAGAATGCTGATCATTGACCTGTTTGAAGTCGTCGATGTCGCAGATCATGACGCACAGAGGTGAGTCATTGCTGAAGGCGCGGTCGAATTCGACCTGAAACTGCTTGTCCATGTAGCGACGGTTGAAGAGGTTGGTGAGTGAATCCCGGTGCGCATAGGATTCCAGCTGTTCCAGTTTCTTGTTGCTTCTGGCGAGTTCGGCGTTTTTCTGCTTGAGAAGCCTGTATTCCCGTTCCGCCTGTTCCAGCTTGAAAGTGATGCGCAGACTCTGGATTTTCTGCTCGGACTGCTGGGTGAAAAGCGCATCCTTGATGCGGACGTATTCCTTGTGATGTTTCAGTGCTGAGGCATAGTCCTTCTTCTCTTCATAGAGCCGGGAAAGCTCCTGGTGTGCCTCGTAGATGTATGTCTTGTAATTCTGTTCGAACTCGAACACCTTCTTGAGGATAGGGATGGCGACATCGGGCTGTTTCTTGCGTATATAGACGCGTCCCAGCAGCAGGTGATTTTGTGCCTGCTCGGTTTTTTCGTCTTTCGCCCTCGCCAGCTGCAGGGCTTCTTCAAAATAGTGCCGGGCCTTGTCGAGATCGTTCTTCAGCAGGTAGATCTCTCCCATATTGCTCAGCGTACCGATGGTGCCGTGAATATTTTCGATACTCTGGTGCCCGGCCAGTGCCTGGGTCCCGTATTCGATAGCCTGATCGAGATCCCCTTTCTTCTGGTAGTAATGCGACAGATTCTGCAGGACGCGTGAATGTATTTCCGGTATGCCGGAAATGCTTTTCAGACTGCGTGTAAGGTATTCCCGTGCTTCCTCCAGATGATCCAGCTCAAGATGGGTAACCCCGATATTGAGCAGGGCGATGCCGTTCATTTCCGAATTCTGCGTGTTCTGGGTACATTCGTATGCCCGGATAAAGTATTCCAGTGCGCTGGAGTAATTGCCCTGGTCGAGGAGAATACAGGCAATGTTGTTCAGTGCCTTGGATTGCATTTCGGTTTCGCCCTGTTCCCTGGCAAGTTCGTCGTTGCGCAGGAACAGTTCCAGTGCCTTTTCGTATTTTCCCGACGTGTTGTAGCTCAGACCCAGCGCATTGTTTGCATCCAGAAGCCCTGCAGGATCATCGAGATGGACGAACAGCTGGATGGCCTTGTTAGCGGATTCTCTGGCGTCTGCGTATTGAGACAGACACAGCTGTGTGTGACTGAGATTGGCATATGCCTGTGCCAGACCCGGCTGATAGTCGATGGTTTTTGCGGTTTGGATCGAACGTTTGCAGAGAGAAATGGCCTCCTGGGGTCTGGTGCGGAAGAGCAGCCTGGCCAGCCGGTTGCTGGCATCGATGTACTCCGGCGAATCGGCATCCAGTTCCCGCAGCTTTCTTTTCAGCTGCAGTGCACTGGCGGACTCATTGGTCTTCGAAGCTGAATTCAAGAATCAAACCACGTGAAATGTTAGGGAAACTCTGAATAGATCTGAGCGAAGCAGATCGCGGTTCAGATTGTTCCGATTCAAGGTGCAAGGCGCACATAACAGCAAGCCATGGCGAAAATTTGCGACGCGCAAGCGGGACATTCCGAAAGAAAGATACGAGTTCATGACATGTTTCAGAGCTTCCTTAGTGTGTTCAAGCCGACGTTCCTTATCAGGGTATGCAGGCCATGGCTGTCCTGTGTCCGGCTTAATAGATGTGCAGGACGTTCCCGTGAGCTATTCCTGTTTTCCGGGGAGAATCCAGATCTGTCCATCCTTTATTCTGACCGGGTAGCTGCAGATGGGTTCGTCTGCCGGTTCAGTCTCCGGCTGGCCGGTCTTCAGATCGAAGTAGCTGCCATGCAGGGAGCACTTGATCCGCCCTTCCTGTATACAGCCCAGGAACAGGGAATAGTCTTCGTGGCTGCACATCTCGTCCACCACATAGTGCCTGCCATCGGCATTGCATAGCAACATGCGCCTGCCGCCAGCCTCCACCCTTTTCATCTGGCCGGGAGACAATTCGTCTTCTGCCGCTACTGCGATCCACCCGTTTGCCATCATTTTACCCGATTGGCAGCCTTGCCGGAATCCAGAACCGCCCGCACGGCTTCGCCCGCTTCGCCAAGGTTGTCATGCATGCCCATGTGCTTGAGAATCAGTGCGCCGGTATAAACCAGGGAATCATAGGTTACGCCCTGTTTGCCGTTGAGTGCTTCCATACCGGCCTCTGCTGCCGCCAGGGCCGTATCCCTGATATCCACTGCGATGGCGATCTCATCGCCCGGGCGCGTGGTTTTCGGCAGATCCTCGGGCAGTGGTACTGCGCGCAGAGCCTGTTGAATACCGACCATGTCAGGATGGATATCCACGCCGATTTCCTCCCCCCGGTCGTGGTAGCTGAAATATTTGCCGTCCTGCCTCAGGGAGGGAATGATGCCGCCTTCCACGCCACGGATGAACAGTGCCGAATCAAATCCCACATGGCGTGCCAGCATGGCGTAGATGGGTGGATAGGGCTTGTGCACATAACCTGTTACGAAGTGCGTCTGTTGCTTTCCCATCACCGGTTTGGCCAGTACTTCCACGGTAGTGAGCACCTGGCGCTTGATCATCTGAGTGCGCAGGGGGATCAGGTCGTGCAATGGTTTGCAGAAACTGGTCTGATCGACATAGGCCCAGCCAGTGTCGGTGTCTGACAGCCTGCCTGCGGCGGCGCGGCTGTCCAGATCGACAGTGGCGCCCGCTGCCTGGAGTACATGGCGGTGGGTAACGCCATACTTGGGACCCACGGCGTCCAGCCCGTGAGAGACGGGATGCAGGCCGCATTCCGCCAGCAGCGGGGGCAGGAAAGGGGCTGCCGGCAATGTGCGGTTATAACCGTCGTAGGGATCGGCGATGTCGAGCACATGGTCCACGTCGGCCACGACGCCATCCACCACTTCGCGAATGCCGTCCAGCACACCCTTGAACTCGTCGTTGCTTTCCCGCTTCATGCGCAGGGCGATGAAGAAAAGGGCGGCCTGCACGGGATCGATCTGATCGCGCAGGATGGCGACGGTTGCCTCCCGCGCCTCGTCCAGGCTGATGTCTTTCGACAGTTCGGGACCCGTCGCGATACGTTGCAGGATGGAACGCATGAGCATATGGGCTTGTGTGGTATCGGTGGCGGTCATTCTTTCTCCGGTGAAACAGGCTTTACATTGGCGTGCAGTATAAATAACCCAGTAAAACAGTCAACAATAAATGATTCGGGTTGAAATTTACTGGCTGTTGGCAGGCTTGTTTCGCTTGAGTACCGCGGTGATTACCTTGTCATATTCGAAATACACGGAAAATGCCGGGTAGTCCCAGCGGGTGATGGGAGGGTCACCCACAGCCGCGTGTTTACTGTCGGGCGCGCCGAAGCGCTGCTCCACGGTTTTCATGCTTTCACCGCGGTGCGGGCGCGGTATATTTGCCTGTTGCTCCGCTTTTACTGCATCGATGAGCAGCACCTCGGACATTGCGGCGGCCGGGAAGAAAAGAGAACAGGCAATGAGTAAAGTCCATGGGTATTTCATCATAATTTTTCCTGATTGATAGTCCTGCATTAAAATATAACATTTGAGCCTGTACAAAGGGAGAACAGGCCAGCATTTTTCCAGTTTATTGATCTATGGCAGTTTTTACTGCTTGACCCTATATTAAAATAATTCGATTCTAAACCGTGCATTGATCGAGGACTCCCCCATGGGCAGAAAAAAGAAGAACAAGGCTACACTGAAAAAACTCCTGAACCGACTCAGCAATCCGCAGAAAGTACTGGAATCACCCAAGATTATTTCGGGCAAGAAGCTGTTGCAGCTTTCCTATGAACTGGGTGAGTATCCTTACGCGGTAAAAATGGATCTGGAAGAATATGAACAGGAAAAGCATCTGTTGCAGATCGAGCTGCTCAAAGTTCAGGCCTGGGTGAAGGAAGAGAGCAAGAAGATACTGGCCCTTTTTGAAGGTCGCGATGCCGCCGGCAAGGGCGGCACCATCAAGCGCTTCATGGAGCATCTCAATCCGCGTGCTGCCCATGTTGTGGCTCTCGAGAAACCTTCCGAACGCGAACTGGGACAGTGGTATTTCCAGCGTTATATCCAGCAGTTGCCCACAAGGGGGGAAATGGTGCTGTTCGACCGTTCCTGGTACAACCGGGCGGGTGTTGAGCGAGTCATGGGCTTCTGTACCGATGAGGATTATCTGGAGTTTCTGCGTCAGGCGCCGCAACTGGAGCAGATGCTGGTGAACGCCGATACCATTTTCTACAAGTACTGGTTCTCGGTCAGCCGCCAGGAACAGCTGCGCCGTTTTCATTCCCGTTATCACGATCCGCTCAAGCACTGGAAGCTCAGTCCTATCGACCTGCAGTCTCTTGAAAAGTGGGATGACTACACCAACGCCCGCAAGGCGATGTTCTTCTATACCAATACGGCAGATGCGCCCTGGACCGTGGTGAAATCCGATGACAAGAAGCGGGCGCGTATCAACTGTCTGCGTGATTTCCTGTACAAACTGGATTATCCCAACAAGGATCACAACGTGGCACGTGCGCCGGATCCCCTGATCGTTGGCCCGGTATCAAAAGCTTATAACCTGTAACGGAGAAAGAACATGGCAAAGAAAGACAAGAAAGAGAAAAAGGAAAAAAAGAGCAAGAAGAAGGATAAGACCACAGTTGAATCCAAGCAGCTCAAAATGCTGGCCAAGCTGAAAAAGGCGATCAAGAAAGCCAAGAAAGCTGCTTCTGCCGCTCAGGAAGCCGCTGAAGAAGTGAGCAAGGTATTGAGTAAAGCGCATGCGGCCGCAAAAGATGTGGCAGTCAATGCGGAAAAGAGTGAAAAGAAGCAAATCGACCTGAAAAAGCAGCTTGCGGCAAAACTGAAGTATTCCGAAAAGCAGGCAAAGAAAGCAGCGGCAAAAGCCAAGGCCAGACGCTCGGCAGCGCGGCTGAAGAAAGCGGCAAAACAAACCCTCAAGAAGGCGAAAAAGGCAGAGAAGCAGAAAAAGACCAATGCCATGAAGGCCATGGAGAAAAAGGCTTTTGCCGATGCCAAGGCAGCAAAGGCTGCCAAGGCCAAGAAGAAGAGGAAAGCTCCCAAGAAGCCCACTGGCAAAAAGAGCAAAGCGAAGCTGTCTTCCAGGAAGCAGAAGAAAAAGCAGAAGCGCCGCGGGAAAAAGAAATAGCTTCCGTCTGAAAGAAAACCCTGAGAAGGGCCTGTCGAATGCTATTTGACAGGCCCGTTTTGTCAGGAATGGCTATAATGCGCTGATGTTTTATCCCCTGTCAGTCTGGATCGGCCTGCGTTACACGCGCGCTGAGCGCCGGAATCACTTCATTTCCTTCATTTCCTTCATCTCTACCATGGGGATCACCCTGGGTGTGATCGTGCTGATCACGGTGCTGTCTGTGATGAACGGGTTTCACAAAGAAGTGCGTGAGCGCATTCTCGGTATGGCCTCTCATGCAGACATCAACGCCGTGGCCGGCGGCGGTATGGCGAACTGGCGGCAGGCCTTGGAAAAAGCCAGGCAGCATCCGCGTGTGGTGGGAGCCGCGCCCTATGTGGAAGTCATGTCCATGCTCGTGCATGGCAAGAAAGTCAGTGGCGCACTGGTGCGCGGCATCGACAAGGATCTTGAGCCCGAAGTGGTCGATGTGGGCGAACACATGGAAGCCGGATCTTTGAATGACCTGGTTCCCGGCAGTTTCAACATCATCCTGGGGCGTGAACTGGCATATGCACTGCAGGTCCAGGTGGGAGACAAGGTCACCATGCTGGTGCCCAAATTTACATCCACACCTGCCGGAACCCTACCGAGAACCAAGCGTTTCGTTGTCAGTGGAATATTTCGCGTGGGGATGGGTGAGTATGACCGGGGTGTGGCCATGGTGAATATCAAGGATCTGGCCAAGTTGCTGCGCATGGGGGATGCGGTCTCAGGCATACGGCTCAAGCTGGATGATCTGTATGCCGCAACCCAGGTATCCAGAGAACTGGCGCTGCAGTTCAACGGGCTGTTCCGTGTGTCGGACTGGACGGATCAGCATCGCAATTTCTTCTCCGCCCTGAAGATGGAAAAACGTATGATGGGGCTGCTGCTGTTCTTCATC
>DRLF01000307.1 GCA_011051425.1 Thiolapillus brandeum
GAGTTCAGGCGCGGCGATCTCATCACCTTTCCCGCGGGCATGAAATGCACCTGGGAGATTCTGGAAGACGTGGAAAAATACTTCGACTTCCAGTGACAAGAGGCATTATCACAGTGAAACCTGCACCATCGGCCAGCAGCACCGGACTACAGTTGTCGGGTGACAGACTATCTTCGGGGAACAACACATGAGCTGGTGGGGAAAACTGGCCGGCGGCGCATTCGGCTTCATGCTGGGCGGCCCCCTGGGCGCACTGCTGGGCGCCGTCCTGGGGCACAACCTGGACAAGGGCCTGCAGGGGCTGGACATGGAAGCCTCCTCGGCCTCTCCGCAAGAACAGGAACGCATACAGACCGCCTTTTTCACCGCCACCTTTTCGGTGATGGGCCATCTGGCCAAGGCCGATGGCCGGGTATCGCCCGAGGAAATCGCCCAGGCCCGGGCCGTGATGGCGCACATGAACCTGGACGCGGACATGCGCCGTGCCGCCATCGACCTGTTCAACCAGGGCAAGCAGCAGGGCTTTCCCCTCGACGGTGTGTTGCAGCAGTTCCGCCAGGAATGCCGCCGGCGCACCACGCTGATCCAGATGTTCATGGAGATCCAGATCCAGGCCGCCTATGCCGACGGGCGTCTGGACCCGGCCGAAGACCGGCTGCTGCTCCATATCAGCGGCAAGCTGGGTATTCCGGAATTCATCTACCGCCAGCTGGAACGCATGATCCGCGCCCAGATGAACTTTGGCGACAGTGGCAGGGGTCACCAGCCCAAATCCGGCCCTTCCTTGGCTGATGCCTATGCCGTGCTCAATATCAGCGCGGACGCCAGCGATGCCGAGGTCAAGAAGGCCTACCGCCGCCTCACCAGCCAGCATCATCCCGACAAGCTCGTCGCCAAAGGCCTGCCCGAGGAAATGATGCAGATCGCCGCCAAGAAGACCCACGAGATCCGCCAGGCCTACGAGATCATCAAGGAGGCGCGGGGATTTTGATCTTGCCCAACGCATCCAGGCAAACCACCCATGCCTGCTAAAACCGCGCATACACCCATGATGCAGCAATATCTGCGCATCAAGGCCGAGCATCCGGACATGCTGGTGTTCTACCGCATGGGGGATTTCTACGAACTCTTCTACGGCGACGCGGAAAAAGCCGCGCGGCTCCTGGACATCACGCTCACCTCCCGGGGAAAGTCTGCAAGCAAGCCCATCCCCATGGCGGGCATTCCCTACCATGCGGCGGAAAACTACCTGGCCCGGCTTATCCGGCAGGGGGAATCGGTGGCCATCTGCGAACAGACCGGTGATCCCGCCACCAGCAAGGGGCCGGTGGAGCGCAAGGTGGTGCGCATCGTCACACCCGGCACGGTCACCGACGAGGCCTTGCTGGAGGAGCGCCAGGACAACCTGCTGGCCGCCCTGTGGGAACACAAGGGCCGTCATGGCCTGGCCGCCCTCAACCTGGGCAGCGGGCGCTTCACGGTGCAGGAACTGAACGACGCCGAGGCACTGGCAGGTGAGCTCGAAAGACTCAAACCCGCCGAGTTGTTGCTGGAAGAAGACACCTCCCTGCCCGCCGGGACACCCGGCCGTTACAACATCACCCACCGGCCCGCCTGGCATTTCGATCCCGACACGGCACGGCAACTGCTGCGGAAACAGTTCGGCACCCAGGACCTGTCCGGCTTCGGCGTCGATGGACTGGACCTGGCCATCATGGCGGCCGGCGCCTTGCTGCAGTACGTACAGGACACCCAGCAGGCCGCCCTGCCCCATGTCACCGGGCTGCGCGTGGAATACCGGGACGATGCCCTGATCATCGATGCGGCCACCCGGCGCAACCTGGAGATCGATCAGTCCCAGTCAGGCCAGAAACAGCATTCCCTGGCCGGCCTGCTCGACCACACGGCCACTGCCATGGGCAGCCGCATGTTGCGCCGCTGGATAAACCGGCCCCTGCGCGATGGTGCTGCCATTCGCGACCGCCATGATGCCATCGAAGAACTGCTGGAAGCCGGCCACCTGTCCGGGCTGCAGCAACTGCTTTCCGGCATCGGCGACATCGAAAGGATACTGGCGCGCATCGCCCTGAAGACCGCGCGTCCCCGGGATCTGGCCACCCTGCGTGATTCCCTGGCGCTGCTCCCGGATATCCAGTCTCTGATCACTGACTGTCATTCACCCCTGCTCCGCACCCTGTCCGCCGATGCCGGCCGGCACCCGGACCTGGTGGACCTGCTGCAAAGGGCCATCAAGGAAAACCCGCCGGTGCTCATCCGCGACGGTGGCGTACTCGCCGAAGGCTGGGATACCCAGCTGGACGAGCTGCGCAACCTTTCCCGCAATGCAGACCAGTTCCTGCTGGACCTGGAAAGCCGGGAAAAGGAGCGCACGGGCATTGCATCACTCAAGGTCAGTTACAACCGTGTTCACGGTTACTACATCGAAATCAGCCGCCAGCATGCCGACGCGGTTCCCGAAGACTATGTACGCCGCCAGACCCTCAAGTCCGCCGAGCGTTTCATCACCCCCGAGCTGAAGAAATTTGAGGACCAGGTGCTTTCCGCACGGGAGCGCGCCCTGGCGCGGGAGAAGATGCTCTACGAAGATCTTCTGGAGCAGCTGCAGCAGGACATTCCCCCCCTGCAGGCCTGCGCGGGCGCTCTGGCGGCCCTGGACGTGCTGGCCAACCTGGCGGAACGCGCGCTGAGCCTGAACCTGAACCGTCCGCAGATGAGTGAAGAACCCGGCATTCACATCACAGAAGGGCGTCACCCGGTGGTGGAGCAGGCCCTGGACGGGACCTTCGTCCCCAACGACCTGCTGTTCAATGACAAACGGCGCATGCTCATCATCACCGGTCCCAACATGGGGGGCAAATCCACTTACATGCGCCAGTGTGCGGTGATCGTGCTGCTGGCCTGCGCGGGCAGTTTCGTGCCGGCGCGCAATGCCCGCATCGGTCCGGTGGACCGCATCTTCTCCCGCATCGGCGCCTCCGACGATCTTGCCGGCGGCCGTTCGACCTTCATGGTGGAAATGGAGGAAACCGCCAACATCCTGCACAACGCCACGCAGCAATCCCTGGTGCTCATGGATGAAATCGGACGCGGCACCAGCACCTTCGATGGCCTCTCCCTGGCCTGGGCCTGCGCCGTAGAACTGACGACGCGCATCCAGGCCAACACCCTGTTCGCCACCCATTACTTCGAGCTGACCACCCTGCCGGAGGAACATGCCGGCGTGGTGAATGTGCATCTGGATGCGGTGGAGCACGGCGACAGCATCGTCTTCCTTCATGCGGTCAAGGAGGGACCCGCCAACCAGAGCTACGGACTGCAGGTGGCCGCCCTGGCAGGTGTGCCGGCAGCAGTTATACAGCGCGCGAGGGAACGCCTGCAGGAACTGGAGAATGCCGCATTGCGTCATGCAGAGTTTCAGATGCCACAACTGTCCCTGCAGCTGACGCCAGAGCCTGCACCTGTGAATACAGCACTGAGCGACATGCTGGAAGAGACAGACCCGGACGAACTCACGCCCAGAGAGGCGCTGGAAACACTCTATCGGCTGAAAGCACTGCTGGACTGAACTGCGTTGCCCCTATTCAGGCGTACCCAGCATGGGCCTCGCCAGCACCACGGAGATATTGTCCCGCCCGCCAGCATCCATGGCAGCCTGTACCAGCACCTTGGCGCGGCTTTCCAGTGACAGCTCTTCCCGGCTCATCAGCTGCTGGATCTGGCTTTCCTTCAGAGGCCCGGTAAGGCCGTCACTGCAGAACAGGAACAGGTCGTCCCGGCACACCGCCGCCTCGTTCACATCCACGTTGATCTCTACGGTAAAGCCCAGGCTGCGGGTCAGTACGTTCTCTCCCACGCCGGCTTCCTTCGCTTCGCCCCGGTTGGGAAAGATGCCGTGGTCCAGCACTTCCTGGATCAGGGAATGATCCCGCGTCAGTTGCATGAGCCGGTCATTGCGCAAGAGGTAGATGCGCGAATCACCCACGTGTGCATAAAAAATCCGGTCTTCGTGGAACAGCGCCAGCACCAGTGTGGTGCCCATACCATCGAGTTCCTGCTTGCTCTTGGCCAGGGTATAGACAGACTGGATTGCGCGTTCCACCGCTTCGCCGAGATGCATGAGGCATTGCATGGTATCCATGTTGCCAAAGCGCTGCGCATGACGCAGTTCTTCCACAGCGACTTCCACGGCCACCTCCGCCGCCACTTCACCGGCAAGATGCCCACCCATGCCGTCAGCAAGGGCAACGATACCCTGTTCCGCCATGACGAACAGGTAGTCTTCGTTGGTTTTTCGCACCAGCCCCACATCGGAGGCGCAGGCCGTATGCAGCGGAATCGCACTCATGGAAAACTAAGGTTTTTGCTCTGCAATTTTGGAATCCAGTAACTTGCGCAGGCGTGCGGGTGGAATATACCCGGGAAGCAGCTCACCGTTTTCCAGTACCAGCGCCGGCGTCCCCGTCACGCCAACGATCTGCCCAAGGGCATAATGATCCGCCACGGGATTGGCGCAGTTTTTCGGTGCAGGCGTCTTGCCCTGCTTGGCTTCACTGAGTGCCTTTTTCCTGTCATCGGCGCACCACACTGACACTGCCTTGCGCCCGGAATCACTGTTCAGGCCAGCTCGCGGATAGAACAGGTAACGCACGCGAATACCCTGCTTGTTGTATTCATCGATCTGGGAATGCAGCTTGCGGCAGTAGCCACAGTCGATATCGGTGAACACGCTGATGGTGTGCTTCAAACCGGCATCGCCGAAGATGATCATGTTGTCCTCTCCCACGGCGTCGATAAGTTTCTTGCGCGCCTGGGCTACCTTGGCTTCGGTCAGATTCTGTCCGGTCTCGATATCCGTCATCTGCCCCTGGATGAAATAGCGGCCATTGGCAGACACATAGTAAAGGCGCGCACCGATCAGCACTTCATACAGACCCGGCACAGGAGAAGCTTCTATGCTGTCCGGCGAGATATCGCCCAGCCGTTTGGACAGCTCGGCACGCACTTTTTCAATGGCCGGGTCCGGTGCAGCGGCCAAGGAAACGCCTGTAGCCAGCACCAGCAACAGAAGCAGTACAGCAGAAATCGACGGTCGGTATCGCATAGTTTTCAGGTATCCATTTTGGGGGAACAAAGAACGGGGAGAGGGCACATCCTCTGCGCCAGAAACGAACGGCAACTTCCAGTGAACGGTAGCCTTGAGGCACTATTAACCCCGCGACCAAATATGTCGTCCTCAGTGCTTCAAACAGGACGCGTATCAAGGCGCGGCTTGCAGGCAATGGCAAGCCCTTGTCAAAAGCCGCAACACCGATACGCGTCCTGTTTGAAGCACCTGACCAATTGATAATACAAGAAAGGCCGCCCTGTCTGCGCTGGTGGGCTGCGTTATCAACACTTGCTGTAGAATGACTACAGCGGCGTATTGATGCCTTGCCACCAGCGCAGACAGGGCGGCTGAGGGCGATATTTTTAGTGGCCGGGTTAATTAAGGTTTGTAATACAACCCGACTTTTCCGGTAGTGCTGCAAAAGC
>DRLF01000308.1 GCA_011051425.1 Thiolapillus brandeum
GCACCTGAGTATTGCCATGTTAGCGCGAATGAGAAAGCGATTGCTGAAACTGATAGCTGTACGTTTGCGCCACGGCAGCGAGTTTGTCGAGTCGTTGTTACAGGACGATGAGAGCAGGAAAGTTCTGGAGGAAGAAAAGCCTGATGATGTCATCGGTACACGGCAAAAGGGTCCGCCCAATCATTGGGTGGAGCTGGTGCGGGAACATGCGCCTGAGCTGCTGCATCCTGTAGAGCAGCCCCAGTATACTGGGATGGAGGAAGATTCCGCTGTGGCTTATTCGGAAATGAAGGAGAGGAAAGCCATGGCGCCAAAGGAGTCCGGAACTGCTGAAGAAGCTTTTCAGGGGAAAGAATACGGAAGGTCTGTTAGCAACAGGCAGATACTCCCTATCGGGACAGAATATGCCGTTGATGAAGCATCTTCAGAGAATCCTGATCATGACAGAAAGAATACGGAGCTGATGCCAGGCGCATCCGGCGTTTCTGAAACGACCCCGGGTATGGAGAAGAAAAAGCAGCCTCTGTTCAGCACTACAAAGACAGAGCCGGCAACTCCCTCCGCAACAGGATCTGAGTCGGCCACGTCGAACATGAGCGATCCGCAGGACGGGAAACTTCCCGGTGAATGCGCTGTAGCGTCAATATCGGAATCTGAGAGAGATTCCACAGGGGTGATAAGGGAAGGCAAACCAGCCTCTGCTGATAACGGAGCTGGGACGGTAGAGACAAAAGGCGGGGTGCCTGCTTCCCTTGCAGAAACAAAAGGCCAGCCGAACCAAACGGACAGGAAAGCATCAGCGGACGACAGGATAATTGAAAAACCGATGGAGCGGGAAACAGGCAATTCCTGGTCTGAACAGCAAACTGCACCGGGCCTGGGAAGCAGAAAGGATGCTGGTGGAGATACACAAGGTACACAGTCCCCGGCACAGCCGCTGCAGGCACCATTGGTCCGTGGCC
Source organism: Thiolapillus brandeum (assembly GCA_011051425.1). Lineage (GTDB taxonomy): Bacteria > Pseudomonadota > Gammaproteobacteria > Chromatiales > Chromatiaceae > Thiolapillus > Thiolapillus brandeum_A. The sequence continues at coordinate 963 of DRLF01000308.1, forward strand.
AACCAGATGAGGCAGTCGAGGTACGGCCTGTTCGTGATTTGTCATCTGAAGGACAGCATCCTTTGAATGCAGTGGGCCGCTGGCCGGAGCTTTCCGATGAAATGTCCGGCGGGTTGCGCATCAACAGGCGGCTCAACCAGTGGCCGGAGTTGCCAGAGGAGCTGGTTGCGGATGAGAGCATGTCCGATATGCTCTGGGCGGCTGATCACCAGGCCAAACTGAACCGGGAGCAGAGGGGGGACGCATGGAACGGGTTGCCTTTCTGATCGAGGACAGCGGTGAGCGCATAGGCTGTCTGCTGAATCCCGAGAGCCTGGAACTGAAACGCCGCGCTGGAATACGGAATCGCCGGGTACAGGGTGATGTTGTTTCCGGTTTCAATCAGGCTGATGATCAATTGCTGTTGACAGGGGGTGGCATTACCACGTTTACCCTTGACCTGCTGTTCGATATTTCACTGGCAGGATCATCCATACGGACAAATGATGTGCGTGAACTCACGAGCAGGCTGTGGTCACTTGCCGAGAACACGCGGAGAGAAAGAAACCGCTATTCTCCGCCGCTTTGCCGTTTTCTCTGGGGAAAAAGCTGGAACATACCGGCCATCGTGACGGCAATTGCCGAGCGCCTTGAATACTTCGATGCCAATGGCGTACCGGCCCGTTCCTGGCTGCGGATGAAACTGCGCAAGGTCAGCCGGTCCGATGAAGTTATGCCGCCCCCCGGGCAAGGGCCTTTGCAGCCGGAAAGTGTGGCGGCTCCTTCTTCAGTAGAACCGGTACAGGAGGCAACTCATGTGTTGCTTGGCTCGAATGAGGCAGGGGAAGGAGAGCGACTGGATCAGCTTGCAGAACGCTACTATGGCAGTGCAGGGCTTTGGCGGATCATCGCGGCGTACAACGATGTAGCGGACCCCATGCATCTGGAATCCGGTCAGTTGTTGCATATTCCGGACCCGGCTGCATCTGAGGAGATGTCATGAATACACTTGTGTCACCTCCCGCAATGCATGTTCAGCTTGACGGCCAGCCGCTGGATGAACAGGTACTCGACACGATGGAATCATTGATCGTGAGGCAGGGAGCTTCTGTTCCGGTGCAGGCCGAACTGGTTTTTTGTAATCCGCCGCAATCTTTTCTGGATGCCGCTCTGGGCATCAATGGGCAAAGCTTACAGGTGAGGATCGAAGGGCAGGAGCAGGCACTTTTTCTCGGATTGGTCACAGCAGTCGAACTCAAATATACGTCTTATCAGTCTCGCTACCTCTATGTTCGCGGACATGACAGGCTTTACTTGCTTGATCGTAGTCGCCCGGTCCGAGCGCATTTCCAGATGAGCCTCGCGGATCTCGCCGGCGAACTGGCCGGCGCTCTCGACATTGATGTCAATGTGCCGGAACCGGGGCCTGTGATTCCCACCCGAGTGCAGTACAGCCAGAGTGATCTGCAGTTGCTCAGGCAGGAAGCAGAGAAGGCAGGGTTGTTTTTTCTCCTGACCGGAAATCAGCTGGCGTTCTTTGATCTGACCGGGACTGATGCACAGTTTCAACTCGCGTTGGACCGTAACCTGATTTCTGCAGAATTCGAGATCAACAGTGGCGTTGCCTGTCAGGGTGTTGAAATAAAGGCATGGGATCCCTGGTTGATGGAAATGCGTGAGGGATATGCGACCCGAGCCCAGGGGGAAGAGGCAAGCATACTCCCATTTGGGGCAGAGGAAACACGGCTGACTCTGCCCAACCGCACCGCTCAGAGTGATGAACAGGTGGAAATGATGGCAAACAGCCTGTTGCAGCGACGCAAAGCCGGTGAAGTGGTGCTGCGCGGTATTGCGGAAGGAAATACAAACTTGCGACCTGGTGTTGGTGTCGAAATGAAGGGTGCACAACAGGCTGTCGCCGGGAACTATGTCCTTGTCAAAGTGAATCATATTATCGACCGAAAGCAGGGCTATGTGTGCGAAATCGATTCCACACCACCACTGGTGGAGCCGGACACGACAACTTCGACTGCCACTGCTTTCGGACAGGTGTCCCATGTTGCCGACCCGGAGGGGCTGGCACGTGTCCGTGTTGTGCTGCCCGCGTTCAACGATTTTGAAACAGACTGGCTGGATGTGGTCATGCCAGCAGCTGGCCCGGACAAGGGGCTGGTAGCCTTGCCGGATATCGGCGACAGGGTTGTGCTCTTGCTGGTGAACGGAGATCCGGCCCAGGGGATCGTGCTTGGTGGGGTGTATGGCAGCCAGTCGCCACCGGATGCCGGTGTCCAGGGTGAAAGCGTGGAGCGCTACAGTTTCCTGACGCCCGGGGGGCAGGTCATTCGTATGGATGATGGCGCAGCCTCCATACGAATGGAAACAACAGATGGCCAGTTTATGGAACTGACGCCGGAAGGCGTGCAAATAGGTGATGCCAGCGGCAATGTCGTGGAAATGACCGAGCAGCGCTGCCTGATTCATGCAGCCACGCAACTGGAAATCGAGGCGCCGGGTAACCGGGTCTTTGTTCGCGGACAGGCAATCGACTTCGAGCGTGCATGAAATGTATCTGTTGACTGAAAAGGCCCGCCTCTACTGCGCACACCAGACCGGCAAGGTGCAGTTGAAAACCAGTCAGTCCCTGGTGCGCATTGAGGGTGATATCGTGGTGGTAAAAGCTGATCCCGTAGGTTGCACTATCACAGGTTGCACGAATTCCGCCGCAGGCAATTTTCCCTGCACTCTGACCCTGAATGTAAAACGGGGTTATTCCGATCTGGTGAGCATACAGGGGCATCCCGTCACATTGAGACATCTTGTCGGTCTGACCAATGGCACCTTGCCGGGCACAGTGGAATACAAGGTTGCTGACCCCGGCCAGGACTGGGTTTCCGAGGTTATATGAATATGCCTGTCTACAGTGCCTGGCGTTTTATTCATCCTGATTTTGACCGGGAACGGTCCGCACAGGGAATAGTGATCAACAATACCGGCGGTATCGATATGGTCGAAGGTGCGCAGTCGGTTCGACAGGCCGTGCTTCTCCTGCTGACGACCAGGCCGGGTGAACGGGTGATGCGGCCAGGATATGGTTGCGACCTGTTTCGTTTGCTGTTTTCGCCCAATGATGCCACTACCCATGGACTGGCGATGCACTATGTCAGAACGGCATTGCAGAAATGGGAGCCACGGATAGAGATTGTCCATCTCGACGTCTGCGCCAATGCAGAAGAGGCTTCGCTGATGGATATCTCACTGGAATATCGTGTCAGGCGCACACAGGATACGGATGCAATAACACTGCCGTTCGATCTGATGCGTGAGGGACTCTGATGTCATTGCATGCTCCCAATCTCGATGACAGAAGCTTTGATCAGCTCGTGCAGGAAGCCTGCCGGTTGGTCGGAAACCGATGCCCAGAATGGACAGATCTTTCCCCCGGGGACCCGGGAAGAACACTGATCGAGGTGTTTGCCTACCTTACCGAAATCATGCTTTACCGGCTGAATCGTCTGCCGGACAAGGCCTATGTGGAATTTCTGCGGCTCATTGGGGTGCAGTTGAAGCCACCTTCCGCCGCCAGTGTGGTGCTCGATTTTTCTCTTGTCCGGCCGGCATCCCGGCAGAAGCGTATTCCGCGTGGCACACGAGTGACCACCGAGCGTACTGATGGCAACAGCGAAGCACCTGTTTTCAGGACTGTAGAGACTGTCGTCATTAAAAAAGGGCGAAAAAGCGTAAAGGTAAGGGCATTGCATTGCGATCAGATTGACGCGGTGCTGCTGGGTACAGCCACTGGGCAGCCAGGTTTGAGCCTCAAGCTGAATCGGGCGCCGGTGATAGCACCCAGTGGAGATTCACTCGATCTGGTTGTCGGAGTCGAGTGTGAAGAGGATGACCTCCCGCCTGGCGGCGGGGCCATACATTTTCAGGGAAGAACCTTTAGGATCTGGCAGGAAGTCGATAATTTTTCCAATCTCACAGGTGACCGACACGTGTATGTGGCGGATCGCATGGCAGGACGTATAACCTTTGCACCTGCGCTGCACAGTGAAACCGGCGATCTGGCGGAAGCAATGGCGGAGGTGCCGGAAGCGGGCAGGGAAATCAGGGCCTGGTACAGAGTGGGAGGGGGATCCAGAGGGAATGTTGCGGCAAACAATCTGACCGTATTGAAAGATGCATTGCCGGGTATCAGTGTAACCAATCCCGCCCCGGCGACTGGGGGCAAGAACGAGGAAACGCTGGAGAATGCATTGCTGCGTGGGCCGCAGGAACTGCATTCCCTGCAGCGGGCTGTCACTTCACGCGACTACGTGCTTATTGCGCTCGAGCATTCCGGAGCAGTGAGCCGGGCCAAGGCATTTACAAAAGCCAGCCTCTGGGCACATGCTGCACCAGGCACAGTGGAACTGCTGATGGTACCGGCGATCCCTGGTGCCGAGTCCAGACAAGCGGAAATCACCCGTGACCTTCTTATACGACATCAGACTGAAAACACGGTACAGCAGGTACAGTCGGCGCTCGATCGCCGAAAGCCTTTGGGTACCCGCTGCCAGGTAGGCTGGGCCAACTACAAGAGTGTCAGTGTGTCGGCAAAGGTAATCGTCAGCCGCGAGGAAACGCCTGCGGCCGTAAAAGAGCGACTTCTGGAAAGGCTTCACGCCCGAATCAACCCGTTACCGGGAGATGGGGAACATCATGGCTGGCGTTTTGGGCAACCCCTGAGTGCCTGGGACATTTACAAGATTGTCAGTGCCGAGCCTGGCGTAGTTACCGTCAGTGGTGTCGGCATGGCGGTGGAAAAAGTGCCGGATACCGAAGTGGTCAGCCTGTGTGCAGATGCATTCCAGCCTGCCACCTGGTATGCCGCGAGCAGTGACCGCCTTTACCGGTCCATGAATGATGGTGATGGCTGGGAACCGGTAGGGGATTTCGATGGTGCCAGTGTGATCAAGGTGGCGGCTTTTCCGGCGGACCTGATGGTGGAACAGGACAAGGCCGGTTTGCTGGCGGTGGCAACGGCATCTTCCGGGAAAGGTGCAGGATCGAGAATCTATTTTTCCCATGATTGTGGCGAGAGCTGGGAAGCAGGGCTGGGAACTCGGTTTTCCATTGATGATATGGCGTGGATGGAACGTGATGGTGCCGCTGTCTTGTTGCTGGCGACTGAAAAAGGGTTGTATGAGCTTGCCGCCAAGCCCGGAGCCGATCCGTTGCAGGTACTGGTGGATGCAAAGGAACCCACACTCGGATTTCATGCGGTCACCGTTGCGGTTGATGCCTGGGGCAATGTGAACGTGGCAGTGGCGGCCCATGACAAGTATGGCGTGTACCTCTCTACCCAGGCGGGCAAGGCAAACAGCTTCAGCAATATTGGACTCAAGGATGAACTGGTGCGGGTACTGGCTGTGCAGAGCTACGGCCCCCATCGCTATCTGTGGGCGGGCACCGCAGCCATCGGGAACGATCCGGGACATGGCTGTTTTCGCTGGCGATTGACGGGTAAGGATGACAACCCAGAAGGATGGGTCAACCAGAACCGGGGTTGGAAAGCCGGAGGCTGCCGTTCACTGGCATTTGCGGATTCCATGGTAATGGCCGCCAGCCTCAAACTGGGTGTGCTTCGCCTAGATATCAGTGATGCCGAGCCCTCCTGGATTCCTTCGGATATCAATTGCAACCTGCCATTGCAGGAGGTAGGAAGACTGTTGCCGGTTGATACTGTGGCGACAGACGCCAAAGGTCGGCTGCTGATGGCAGGGGGGCGAAAAGGGGTGTTTCGCAGCGGTGATCTGGGCGGGAGTTATGTATCGGTAAGCAACAGAGAGTTTACTGAAAAAGTCACGTTGCCGCAGACATGGCTGTTTTGTTCAGGCCGGCATGAAATAGACGTGGTGAGTGAAGATGAAGCAGAGTGAAATTGCAAGATTGCTTCCTGCTGTCTATCAGCAGACGCTGGCTGAGGGGCAGCCGCTGGAAGGGATTCTGGCGGTGATGGAAAGACTGCACGAGCCAAGTGAGGAGATTCTGGAGGAGATCGAGAGATATTTCGATCCATACTGCACACCGGTAGCGTTTCTGCCGTATCTCGCCCGCTGGCTGGATCTCGACAGAGTGTTTCCAGAGGCATGCAGACGGGGAAGTACTCCCTGCAACACAGGGATTGCGGAAGGCAATTTACGTGAGCTCGTGGCGGCAGCGACAGAACTGTCACAGTGGCGCGGAACGCGCGACGGTTTATTGCGTTTTCTCGAAATCGGCACAGGTATACCGGGTTTCGAGGTTCAGGAAATGGTAAGGGCGCCGGATGGCTCCACAAAACCTTTTCATATCCGGATTGTTGCGCCGGCAAACAGCAGGTCTTTCAGACCACTGATCGAACGAATCATTGATCAGGAAAAACCTGCACATGTCACCTATGAGTTGATTTTCAGAACCAGACC
>DRLF01000309.1 GCA_011051425.1 Thiolapillus brandeum
GAAAACTCTGATAGCGCAGCTGGGACTGCAGCGCCTCTTGCTGAATACGCATCTGCCGCAGCTCTTTCTCCCGCCCGACCAGCAGATACATCAGCACTGCCGGCGCAACGAGCATCAGCACCAGCAGCAATCCGTGGCTCAACACCAGCCGGTAGAGCAGGGAGCCGGGCGTGGAAGAGACGGCGTCGGAACCATGCTGCAGCGAAATCAGTGACTGATATTCCTGATATCCGTTGAATATGACCAACACAGCAAGCACGCCGTACAACACCAGTACCAGAAGCAATACCCAGGAACTTCTTCCGGGGCGCAGCTCCCTGGCAGAGGGCACTTCCTCGGCCAGCTTCTTGCCCGCAAACAAACCCGGTTGTGGGGTGCTCATAAAAACATGTTTCCTGCCTCAGCAAACAGATGCCGAGGAAATTTCTCCAAATTCATTCAGCTCGAGTCGCAAGCGCCCGTATCTGTCCACCTGGCCCAAACCCGATTCCGGCCCGTCCGCCACTACCTCGATAAAACGTATTGCGATGATCACTTCTCTGGCTTTCTCTTCCAGTATATCGAATGTGATGGAGTCCACCTGCAGGCAACCCTCTCCGCCCTGCAACTCGACCAGTTCACGGCAGCGCTGCAGGTAACCGGCTATTTTCCCTTCCAGATCAGGCATCATCCTTCATCGCTGGCATTAAACCATATTAAACGCACCCAACGACATTGTTTTTTCTTTGTGTTACGGCTCCCCGGAACACCGGGCGATGAAAAGTTCATGTCATAAATTCCGCGTTTCCAAACCCATTTATATAGGAGTATAGGAAAAATCAGCCAACGAGGGCGAAAATAGAACATTTGGGCACCTCGATTGACAAGGCTGTTGAAAAACTGGGTTTTTCAGTCCCCTGTTTACGGCACAGGGAAGTGGCTCCATTATCAGTGACGCCAGGTCATTGATAATGCGGGAAACCGGTAATCGCATTTTTCGGTTTCCGTTGATGAAAAAGCCATGGATCGTCTTTTTCAATATGCTGTCAATGGTGTTCCTGTCACCCCGGCACAGGCCGGGTCAACAGATTCCGGCCTGTGCCAGAATGCCGTTTTTTTGAGGAGCCCATTATTGAACTTTCCATCCGGGCTGTTAAAGTACTAAGACAGCTCGTGCAAAACAACACAACGATTCAAACTCCGGGTTCTGTAACCCGTAACAGACGGCTGTTTATCAGACTATCCAACCTGGATACAGGAGCAACAACATGCCTTCATACCGATCACTGCCAATCACCATGATTGAGACAGACGTGACCTATCACAAGCCGTCACAGGCATTCAAAGAAAGCGTGGACCTGGAAGATCCCGCCATCGAAGTGATGACAGACTTTACCAGGGTAACGGCTATCAGCGTCAACCCTTGCGCCAATCTGGAACAGGCGAGGGAGCGGATGATTTCCAGTGGCGTCCAGATGCTGTTTGTGACCAACCAGTATCACGAAGTCATGGGCCTGATCACCATCAACGACCTCAACGGCACCAAGCCAATGCAGGTACTGTCGGAAAATGGCGGCAAGATGGAAGACATCATGGTGCGCGATATCATGACGCCCCGCCTCAAGCTCGAAGCGCTGGATTTTTCGGAAATCCAGAAGGCCCGCGTCGGCGACCTGCTGGAAACCTTCAAGCGCATGGGACGCCAGCATGCCCTGGTGGTGGAAAAGGACGAATCCGACGACAAGCAAACCATACGCGGCGTGCTGTCCACCACCCAGCTCAGCAAACAGCTGGGCTATGAGGTGCAAAGCTCTCACATGGCCAGCAATATCGCTGAAATGGCGCAAGGTGGCTGAACAGAAATTCGGTCATCTCCCGCCAGGACAACGGTTCAGCTGGCGGGGCAGAATATGGCAGAAGACCAGCCCCCTCCTCGCCTGCGCAGAGGGTGATGACCAGCCACGCATCATTCCCCGTTCTGCAAGCGTTGTTCCGGCAAATAGCAGCACGGCAGACGGTTCCCGAACTGACGGGGAAGACCCGGTGAGCCTGGCGCTGTTACGTGTAAGGCAGGAATGCCTGGAGAAAATGGAACTTCTGCAGCTGCCTCAAGACCAATTCGAAGCAATCCGCACAATTCTTATCCAAGCGACAGAAAACACCGCCTCCGGTCATTCTGTGCAAAAACCCAAGGAACTCAAATGAAAAAACTGCTCATTCCCTCCCTGCTCGTTCTGCTTCCCGCTCTTGCCAGCGCCCAGCCCCCCGCCGGCAGACCTTCATCCATGTCCGAGGCTTTCATGATGCAACTGGATGTCAACCAGGACGGCAAGGTCAGCAAGGCTGAATTCCTGGCCAACGAGGAGAAACAGTTCGACAAGATGGACAGCAACAAGGACGGCGATATCGACCGCGCCGAGATCGAAGCCATGGAAAAACGGATGCGCGAGCAAATGCAGAAGATGCGCAAGCATCCCACCGGAAACAACTGATGTTCAGCGGACGCACGCCTTTCCTGATCGGTTTTCTCGCCTGCGTTGCCGCGATCGGAACCGCGCTGGCCTACTTCCAGCACTATCTCGGGCTCGAACCCTGCCCCCTGTGCATCTTCCAGCGCATTTCAGTGATGGTTGTCGGCGTCATTTTCCTGATTGCCCTGGTTCACAACCCGGCCGGTACCGGCCGCCGCATCTACGGTGCGCTGCTGTCACTGGCCAGCCTCGCAGGCATCGGCATCGCGGCACGTCATCTCTGGCTGCAGTACGGCACCCATGAGGAACTGAGTTGCGGCGGTACCCTGGATTTCATGCTGGAGAACGACCCCCTGACGAAAGTGGTCGCGGATGTCTTCAGGGGCACCGGTGACTGTGGCGAGATCGTCTGGTCGCTGTTCGGCATCAGCATACCGGGATGGACGCTGCTGTTCCTGCTGGGCATGCTCCTCCTGAGCCTGGGCATCCTGTTCGGCAGGCGCAGCTGACCGCAGCTTCAGCCCCTCCGCGCTTCCCAGTCCCGCACCGGCGGATGGAAGATGATCTGCACCAGGGTGCCATCAGGATCGCAACAATAGAAACTCCGTGCCCCGTCCCTGTGGGTGCGGGGTTCGGTGCGCATGGGAACGCCCTGTTCCCGCAACCAGGCAAACCATTCATCCACCAGCGATGCTGTCGCCAGGAAGAAGCCGATGTGATCGAGCCGCTGTACGGCCTCGTCAGTAATTTCAGCAGCCGCCTGATGCAATGCCAGGTTGTCGCTGCCTGAACTGAGGTAGATATTGCGCTGATCCGGGCGCCATTCCACCTTCATGCCCAGCAGATCAACGTAGAAGCGCTCGCAGGCCGGCAGATCACGAACATAGAGCGCCACATGCCGCAGGCCATAGCTCATCTCGGGACGATTCATTCGTCCACATCCACCAGTTCGAAATCGTGGGTGATTTTCGCCGTTTCGCCCAGCATGATGGATGCGGAACAGTATTTTTCCGCGCTCAGCTTCACCGCCCGTTCCACAGCCTTTTCAGTCAGCCCCTTGCCGCCGACCCGGAAATGCACGTGGATGCGGGTGTATACCTTGGGTTCGGTAGCGGCCCGCTCGGCTTCCATGTCCACTTCACAGAAACGCACGTCCTGGCGGCTTTTCTTCAGGATATGAAGCACATCGAATTCCGTACAGCCGCCCATGCCCAGCAGCAGCATTTCCATGGGGCGTACGCCCAGATTACGCCCGCCATGTTCTTCCGGCCCGTCCATCACCACGACGTGCCCGCTGCCGGATTCACCCAGCATCAGGGCGCCCTCTACCCATTTCACTCGCGCTTTCATCGAACAATTCACCCGTTGAATCAATCAGGTTTCGCAAGCTAACACAGGGC
>DRLF01000310.1 GCA_011051425.1 Thiolapillus brandeum
CGCCGTTGGTATTGCTGATGTCCGCGGCATGGAGGAAAGCTGCCCTTGCCAGGCCGGCTTCGACGAAAGCGGCCTGCATACCGGGAAGCACGCGGCAGACCTTGCCCTTGTAGATATTGCCCACCAGCCCGCGGTTGGAGCTGCGTTCGATCAGCACCTCCTGGACGATACCGTTCTCGATGAGGGCAACCCGCGTTTCGGGGGGAGTGACGTTGATCAGGATTTCTTCGCTCATGGCATTATCTTACACCGCCAGCAGGCCAGCATTCGCCAGTATTTGTCCGGTTTCATACAGGGGCAGTCCCATGATGCCCGAGTGGCTGCCGGAAATGTGTTCGATGAACAATGCGCCGTATCCCTGTATGGCATAGGCGCCGGCCTTGTCAGCGGGCTCTCCCGTCGCCCAGTAACGCCGGGCCTGTGCTTCGCTGACAGGGCAGAAACGTACCTGGCTGCTGCTGAGCCGGTAATGCTGCTGCCCGTCGTGAAACAGGGCCACGCCGGTATGCACCTCGTGGGTGGTGCCTGACAGTTGCCGCAGCATCCGGATGGCGTGTTCTCTGTCATCCGGTTTGCCGAGGATGGTATCGTTCACCACCACGCAGGTATCCGCTGCCAGCACGGGCTGGCCAGGGCGTTGTGCCGCACCGGCAGCGGCCTTGGCCAGTGTGATGCGCCGCACGTATGCCAGCGGTGATTCGTTTCCCAGTGGCGTTTCATCCACGTCTGCGGGAATGACTTCGTGAGCGATGCTGATCTGGTTCAGCAGTTCGCGGCGTCGGGGTGATTGTGAGGCCAGCAGGATCATGTATGGTCAGGGTCTACAGAATGCTCTTGTCCGGATGCAGCTCGACCAGCAGTTTGTAGGCGGCATAGTACTTGTAGATATTGGCGACATAGCGCACGGTTTCCCTGCCGACAATCTTGCCTGCTGCAATCTCCACGTTGCCGAACCAGACATTGGGGTTCAGCCCCATGGCTTTTGCCTTGGCGCGCATCTTTCTGACCTTCGCCGGCCCGGCATTGTAGGCAGCCCAGGCAAATGCCATGCGGTCATCGGGCTTGATGGCCGGGTCTGAAAAATAACGGTCACGCAGGAAGGCCATGTACTTGGCGCCTGCGTGGATATTGTTTTCTTCCGTGGAGATGTCCCTGATGCCCACATTCTTGTCCGCGGCCGTGCTGGGCAGCAGTTGCATGATACCCACCGCGCCGCGATGGCTTTTGCGCTGCTGATCGAGTTCGGATTCCTGATATCCCTGGGCGGCCAGCGCCAGTGCATCGAAGCCGTATTTGTCACCGTATTTTTCGAACAGTTCAAGCAGGTGGACAAACTTCTTGCGTGCCTGCTCACGACCGGGGTTCTTTATCCAGCGGGTGCTTTTGTAATAACGCTTGATCAGCATGTTGCCCAGCAGTGAGCCTTTCTGCACCTTTTTCCAGAATTTCCGGAGGTCATCCGCCAGCAAGGGATTGCTTTTCCGCACGGCCCAGCCCAGGTAGTTGCCACGGCTGACAGCGAGGTTTTCCTGCACCCGGATATCGGGAAGAACCTTTGCCCAGAGGCGGGCCTTGTAGTCGTCGATCACGGTCATGCCGATAATGCCTGCATTCACCATTTCGAGAACGTTTTCGCTGCTGAGCTGGCTGTCAACGGTTTGTATGTCGATGAGCTTGAGTCCCCGGCTTTTGAAATCCGCGTTCAGCTTGCGAAGATGCTCCAGGTAGCTGCTGTGAGGCAGGACATAGACGGTTTTTCCAGCCAGGCCATCGATATCTTCAGGTGGCGCCTGATCCTTGTGTGTCACCACAAGCTCGTCCACCGTCGTTTTCCGTCCCGAGGCAAACAGCAGTTTTTGTTTCCGCTCATCGGTTTCGGTAAGAAAATGTGCGGCAATATCTCCCTTGCCGGCGAGCAGGTCAGGAATGAGCCGGCCGAATGGCACGGGGAGAAAAGCCACGTGAATCTTTTCGGCCTCACGTTTGATGCCCTTGTTCAGGAACTTTTCATATTCCCTCAGCAGGTCCACCTGGATGCCGCTGGGTTTGCCTTTGTCAAAAAAGAAATCCGTCGGCCCGTATACGACCAGTGCCCGCACCGTGCGTCGCTGTTTCATTTTGGGCAAGTCTTCCGAAAAAGGCTTTTCCAGGAAAGCAATCGGGTTTGCTGTATCGCTGAACGCGGGCGTGCCTGCTGCAAACATGAAGGCAAGAAACAGCAGCGAACTGCATACAGCCCGTTGCCAGGCATGGCGAAACGCTGCTTGTCTGAAGTGGCTTTGGCACGCTTTCTGATTCATGATGCTTCCCCGGTAACTGCCGTCAGGCACGGTGATAAGGATGGTTCTGCAGAATACTCCATGCCCGGTAGAGTTGCTCTGCCACAACGATTCTGACCAGCGGATGTGGCAGTGTCAGCGGGGAAAGTGACCACAGCTGGTCGGCTTGTTCCCGGCATTCCGGCGCCAGCCCTTCCGGCCCGCCCACCAGCAGGCTGACATCCTGGCCACCGGCCATCCAGTTTTCCAGCTGCCGCGCCAGGTCCTCTGTGCTCCATTCACAGCCCTTCACCTCCAGGGCGATCACCCGGCTTCCCCTGGGTATGGCCGCGAGCATGTGTTTGCCTTCATCGCGGGTGATACGGGCGATGTCGGCATTTTTCCCGCGATGCCTGGCGCTGATCTCCGCCAGCTTCAGGCTGCATTCACTGGGCATGCGCTGTGCGTACTCCCGGTAGCCCTCCTGGACCCAGCGGGGCATTTTGTCACCGACGGCAATGAGGTGTATGTTCATGGGAGTATTCTACATGCCGTGGTTCTTTCCATGAACCATGGCCCTAAAAAGAGGAGGTTTACAAAGATGCTGGCTGTTCTTCCCATTGTTCTGCCCAGCATACGGAAACACAAAGCACGATGAAAATTTCAGGAATCGATCATATTGTACTGACTGTCAGGGATATTGAGACAACGGTGCGTTTCTACGAGTCTGTCCTGGGAATGACCAGGGAAACCTTCGGTGAAGGCAGAGTCGCGTTGAAATTTGGAAATCAGAAAATCAATCTTCATCAGCAGGGCAAGGAATTTGAGCCGAAAGCCTGCTCGCCATTGCCGGGTTCCGAAGATTTGTGTTTTGTCACCGATACAAAACCGGAAACAGCGATGGCTCAGGCAAGAAGCAATGGGATAGAGATTCTGGAGGGGCCGGTGACAAGAACAGGCGCAAGGGGGGCGGTTACTTCTTTCTATTTCCGGGATCCGGATGGCAATCTGATAGAAGTGGCATCTTATGAATAAAAACAAGAAGGTGCATTGCCGGGTTTCCAAAATGCCGCGTTGGAAACCAAGAATAATACTGTGCGGCCCATCAGAGGAGAAAAAACATGAGTAAGATAGTAGAAGAAGTCATGTCAGCCAATGCTGCCTATGTTGCGGATTTTGGTGACAAGGGCGCATTGCCCATGCCCCCGGGACGGCATTTCGCCATCCTGACGTGTATGGATGCCCGCCTCGATCCGGCAAAATATGCCGGACTGGCAGAAGGAGATGCTCACGTCATACGCAATGCGGGAGGACGAGCGAGTGATGATGCAATCCGTTCCCTCGTGATTTCATACAAGTTGCTGGGAACGAGAGAATGGTTTGTCATTCATCACACGGACTGTGGCATGGAGACATTCAACAATGAAATCATGGCTGACCTGTTGGCTGGCAGCTTGAGAACCGCTTCTGTCGATGAAACGGGCTGGCACGATTCGAATGCCGGAGGGGGAACCACGGATGGGGCCTTCGTAGAATGGCTGACCATCGGTGATCAGGCGAAAAGCGTATTGGCGGATGTGCAACGTATAAGGAACAGCTCCATGGTTCCCGGTGACATCCCGATATATGGTTACATCTACGACTGCAAGACCGGCAAACTCATAGAGGTGCCGGAAGCTACGGAAGCCGGCAGAGCAGAATAAGGAAACTGAAAAGCGTTCCCCATCCTTCACAAGGGTGGGGAACGAAAGCGTCTGATTCACTTGGCCTGCGCAAATCAACGGTTTGTGTCGTTGGTTTGCTGCCGATGGGTGGGTGTCCCAAATTTGGGACGTCCCGCCGCCCGGTCGTTATGTGTTCGGCGAAATGCTTTTCCACCCGGCGATGCTCTGTTATCCTTAAAACTAACAGGGAATATGCCTTTTACGGCAGGACGCGCTTCCATTGACTACCAATTTCTTGCTGGATCCAATTGAAAATCACTCCCCTGGCTGTAAATTCCAAGTATCAGTGCCAGCTGGTCTGGGTATCGCGGTATTTAATGCTGGCGTAATTATAAACTGTTAGGCGACACAAGGTTATATGA
>DRLF01000311.1 GCA_011051425.1 Thiolapillus brandeum
CGCCCAGGCGTTCTCCAGTCCTTCTTCCTGGAGAATGCGCAGGGATTCATGCAGGGCGTAGAGGGAATTCACCGGCGCCGTATGGTGATAGGTGCGCTGGGCGCCACTGCCCCAGTAGCCCATCACCAGGTTCAGGTCCAGGAACCAGCTCTGTACCGGTGATTTACGGTTCCTGATCACCTCAAGCGCCCTGTCGCTGAAGCTCACGGGAGACAGGCCGGGCACACAGGACAGGCATTTCTGGGTACCGGAATAGATGGCGTCTGCACCCCATTCATCCACTTTGACCGGCGTGCCGCCCAGGGAGGTCACGGCATCCACGATGCTCAGGCAGCCGTGATCCTGCGCCAGCTTGCACAGGGTAGCGGCATCGGACTGGGCGCCGGTGGATGTTTCCGCGTGCACGAAAGCCAGGATCCTGGCATCCGGATGCGCCTTGAGGGCCTCTTCCACCTTGGCCGGGTCGACCACGGTTCCCCACTCGTCTTCCACCATGATGGCCTCAGCACCGCAGCGGATGACATTTTCCTTCATGCGTCCGCCAAACACGCCGTTCTGACAAACGATGACCTTGTCGCCTGCTTCGACCAGATTGGCAAAGCAGCTTTCCATGCCGGCAGACCCTGGCGCGGATACGGGCATGGTCATGGCGTTCTTCGTCTGAAAAGCATACTGCAGCATTCCCTTGACCTCTTCCATCATCTCCACGAAACGCGGGTCGAGATGGCCGATAGTGGGACGTGACAGGGCCTCGAGCACCCGGGGTGAGACATCGGAGGGGCCGGGGCCCATGAGGGTGCGCACGGGCGGGTTGAAGGTGGAAACGGTGGGCATGTTCAAATCCTCTATTGTTATCCGGCTATTACGCCAACGGGTATTGATATATTCTCAACAGAATATACCAGTGCCGCGGTCCGCATATCCATGCCCTTATCCGAGAAATTACGCACAGCCCTTGAAACCATCCTGCCGGAAGACGGCCTGGTCGAAAGCGAGGAACTGCTGCATCCCTATGAATGCGACGGACTGACGGCCAAGCGCAGCCTGCCCCTGGCCGTGGCGCTGCCCGCCACCCGGGAGCAGGTACGGGAGGTCATCCGCCTCTGCCACGCCGAGAATCTGCCCCTAGTCCCCCGGGGTGCCGGCACCGGCCTCTCGGGCGGCGCCCAGCCGGTGGAAGATGGCCTCGTACTCAGCCTGGCGCGCCTGAACCGCATTCTGGAAATCAATCCTGACAATCTCAGCGCACGGGTGGAACCGGGGGTGCGCAACCTGGCCATCAGCGAGGCGGTGAACCGTTACGGACTGTACTACGCACCGGATCCTTCCTCGCAGATCGCCTGCACCATCGGCGGCAACGTGGCGGAGAACTCCGGCGGGGTGCACTGCCTGAAATACGGCCTTACGGTGCACAATATCCTCGGGCTGCGCATCATCACCGCCGAAGGCGATGAGCTGGAACTGGGTAGCGACGCCCTGGACAGCCCGGGTTATGACCTCATGGCGCTCATGACCGGCTCGGAAGGCCTGCTGGGCATCATCACCGAGATCACCGTCAGGCTGCTCCCACGTCCGCCTGTGGCCCAGGTCATCATGGCGGCCTTCGACAGCGTGGAACAGGCCGGCAGGACCGTGGGCGCCATACTCCGCGCCGGCATCATTCCCGCCGGGCTGGAAATGATGGACAACCTGTCCCTGCGCGCCGCCGACGATTTCGTCCAGGCCGGTTACCCCCGCGATGCCGCCGCCATCCTGCTGTGCGAACTCGACGGCACCCAGGCCGAAGTGGACGAGACCGTCGCTGCGGTACAGGAGATCATGGCCGCCAACCACTGCACCAGCCAGCGCATCTCCGGCAGCGATGCCGAGCGCCAGCAGCTCTGGGCCGGCCGCAAGGCCGCCTTTCCCGCCGTGGGGCGCATCTCGCCCGATTACTATTGCATGGACGGCACTATTCCCCGCCACCAGCTGCCACAGGTACTCGGGCGCCTGGAACAGATGTCCAGGGACTACGGCCTGCGGGTCGCCAATGTCTTTCATGCCGGCGACGGCAACCTGCATCCCCTAGTGCTCTACGATGCCAACAAACCCGGCGAGCTGGAAAAGGCGGAAAAATTCGGCGGCGACATCCTCAGTTTGTGCGTAGATGTGGGCGGCACCATCACCGGAGAACACGGTGTGGGCAGCGAAAAGATCGACCAGATGTGCGTGCAGTTCCAGGCGCTGGAGCTGAGCCAGTTCCACGCGATCAAGGAGGCCTTTGATCCCAAGGGCCTGCTCAACCCCGGCAAGGCCATCCCCACACTGCACCGCTGCGCCGAGCTGGGCGCCATGCATGTGCACAACGGCCAGCTGCCGTTTCCGGAACTCGAGCGATTCTGATGGAGGAGCTGCGGGAACAGATACGTGCCGCCCACGAACAGGGCACGACCCTGGACATTCGCGGCGGTGGCAGCAAGACTTTTCTGGGGCAAGCGGTAACGGCAGACCTCGAACTCCCAACCAAAGGCCTTGCAGGCATCATCGACTACCAGCCCGAAGAACTGTTCATCCGCGCCCTCGCCGGCACGTCCCTGCTGGACATAGAGAAACTGCTGGCCGACAACGGTCAGATGCTGCCCTTCGAGCCACCCCGGTTCTCTCCTTCGGCCACCTTGGGCGGCGCCATTGCCTGCGGCCTGTCCGGACCGTCCCGGCCCTGGCGTGGTGCTGCCCGTGATTTCGTTCTCGGCTGCCGCATGATCAATGGCAGGGGGGAGCTGCTGCATTTCGGCGGCGAGGTGATCAAGAACGTCGCGGGCTACGATGTGTCCCGTCTCCAGTGCGGCGCTTTCGGCACTCTGGGCCTGCTGGTGGAACTGAGCATCAAGACCGTACCCGCACCGCGCCGTGAGATCACCCTGTGCCAGCAGGCCGATGAAGCTACAGCGCTGGACAGCTTTGTCCGCTGGAACCGGCAACCCCTGCCCCTCAGCGGTGCCGCCTGGCACGGGGGCAAGCTGTGGATACGCCTCAGCGGCACACCGGCAGCGGTCGAAGATGCGCGCCGGCAGATCGGCGCTGACGAGGTGGACGACAACGGCTTCTGGCAGGACCTGAAAGAACAGCAACTGCCTTTCTTCCACGACGAACGTCCTCTCTGGCGCCTTTCCCTGCCCAGGAACACGGGCCGCCTGAAGCTGCCCGGCGACATCCTGGTGGACTGGGGCGGCGCCCAGCGCTGGCTGCTCAGTGAGGCGCCGGCCGCCGGGATCCAGCAACTGGCCTCCGAAAGTGGCGGCCATGCCAGCTCATTCCGGAACGGCCCGTTTCAGCCCCTGGCACCGGCTGTACTGCTGCTGCACCGGCGGCTCAAACAGGCCTTCGATCCGAAGGGCATCTTCAATCCCGGCCGCCTGTACGCCGGTCTGTAGCATGGAAACCCATATCAGCCAGGCCCTGGGCCGCAGCGAAGCCCTGCAGGAAGCCGAAACCATCCTGCGCAGCTGCGTACACTGCGGTTTCTGTACTGCCACCTGCCCTACCTATCAGCTCCTGGGCAACGAGCTGGACGGTCCCCGCGGACGCATCTACCTCATCAAGGAGATGCTGGAAAACGGTCAGGCCAGTGACAGAACGAGGACTCACCTGGACCGCTGCCTGCTCTGCCGCTCCTGCGAAACCACCTGCCCCTCCGGTGTGCAATACGCACGACTGCTGCACACCGGCCGCCATCTGGCCCATGAACTCGCCCCTCTGCCACTCAGGGAGCGCGGCCTGCGCCGCCTGCTGCGGGCGACCCTGCCTTACCCGGGGCGCATGGCGCCGGCACTCGGACTCGCCCGGCTGATCCGCCCTCTGCTGCCACGCACCCTGCAGCGTAAGATCCCGCCAGCCAGCCCGGTGACCAGGCCGGCCCAGGACAATCCATCCACACAAACACGCAAAGTCATCCTGTTCCAGGGCTGTGTGCAATCCGTGGCCGCCGGTTCCATCAACGCCGCTGCGATCCGTGTGCTGAACAGACTGGGGATACAGACACTGGCAGCAGCAGGTGAATCCTGTTGTGGCGCAGTCAATCATCATCTCGACGATATCGATACCGCGCGCTCCCTGGCGCAGAACAATCTCGACCGCTGGCTGACACTGATCGACGGGGGCGCGGAAGCCCTGGTCGTCACCGCCAGCGCCTGCGCACTGGAGATCCGTGAATACCCCCTGCTGTTCCCTGCCGGTAGCCCATACCATGCAAAAGCCCTGCGGATGCAGGAACACTGCCTTGAAATCGGTGACTATCTCGCCAGGCAGGACCTGGAAAAACTGCGGGTTCGTACTGATGCACCGGCCATGAGCTTCCATGCGCCCTGCACCCTGCAACACGGCCTGCGCGCACCCGGGCAGACCGAGGCCTTGCTGAGAAAAGCAGGTTTCGATGTACGGGAACCGGAAGAGGCCCACCTGTGCTGCGGCTCCGCCGGCACCTACGCCATCACCCAACCCAGGCTGTCCGGGCAGTTGCGGGAGAACAAGCTGCGGCGGCTGGAAAGTACCGGCGGCGAGGTGATCGGCACCGCCAACATCGGTTGCCTGCTACACCTGCAGGAAAAGGCCAAACTGCGCGTCAGGCACTGGATCGAATGGCTGGAAAAATACTGTGTATAGCACCCCGTAAAAAACAAACCCCGCACGATGGCGGGGTCCGAGGTGTTACGTTTTCCAGAAAAGGCTGATCAGTGC
>DRLF01000312.1 GCA_011051425.1 Thiolapillus brandeum
GATACTCAGGCAGTTTCGACAGCAGGAGTACGATCAATACCAGTCCGGCAACCTTGATGGCCAGCGCCAGCAAATCCTTCAGGTTCATATATCATTCCCTCTCATCTGAATACTGAGGTCCGGAGTCGCCAGGACCACGTCATCTAAGTTCCTAAGTTGTTTATAAGGCGGGGTGGTGTCTGATCGGAAAACCTCGGAGGCAGGGATGCCGACGCGGAGCCTACATGGATGTATTTACAGCGTTTTTCCGATCAGACACCACGCCAGCCGAAACTTAGATGACGGGTCCCTGATGACCGCGTCCCCTTTTGATTAAACATGATGTCTAGTGCCGCCAGAACACCGGCGTGAGCAGCACCAGCAGGGTAAAGATCTCCAGCCGTCCCAGCAACATGGCGAAGCAGAGTATCCACTTGGCCGGATCATGCAGACTGGCATAGTTCGCGCCCACATTCCCCAGGCCGGGCCCCAGGTTGTTGATGCTCGCCGCCACGGCGGAAAAGGCGGTCATCAAGTCGATGCCGGTAGCCGCCAGCAGCAGATACATGACCGTGAAGCTGGCCACGTACAGGGCAAAGAAACCCCACACGGCTTCCACCACCCGCGGCGGGATGGTCTTATCGCCCACCCGCACCGGAATCTGCGCATTGGGATGCACCAGGCGCGTGATCTCGCGCATGCCCTGTTTGATGAGCAGCAGGAAGCGGATCACCTTGATGCCACCCCCTGTCGAACCGGCGCAACCACCCACAAAACTGGAAAACAGCAGCAGGATCGCCACGAAACCCGGCCAGTTGTGCCATTCGGCCGTGGTGAAGCCGGCCGTAGTACCGATGGACACCGCCTGAAAAAGGCCGTGCACAAAGTTTTCGTGAAAGGTTTCGTGAGTGGCATTGAAATGCAGCCCCAGCGTGGTCGCCAGCACCACCAGCACCATGAGCAGCAGGTAGAAGCGGAATTCCGAATCCTGCCAGTACACCCGCAGGTTCTTCTGCCGCACCACCGAAAAATGCAGGGCAAAATTGATACCTGCCAGAAACATGAATACCACGCCCACCAGATAGATGGCGGTACTGTCGAAATAGCCCATACTGGCATCATGGGTGGAAAAACCGCCGATGGCGACGGTGGAAAAAGCATGGCCGATGGCATCGAACAGGGACATGCCTGCCAGCCAGTAGCCCAGGCCACAGGCCACGGTCAGCCCCAGATAGATATACCACAGCGCCTTGGCCGTTTCGGTGATGCGTGGTGTGAGCTTGGAGTCTTTCATGGGACCAGGTGTTTCCGCCCGGTACAGCTGCATGCCGCCGATGCCCAGCATGGGCAGTACAGCAACGGCCAGCACGATGATACCCATGCCCCCCAGCCACTGGAGCTGCTGACGGTAGTAAAGGATGGAACGGGGCAGATCGTCCAGCCCCACGATCACCGTTGCACCGGTGGTGGTCAGACCGGAAATGGATTCGAAGAATGCATCCGTCATGGACAGGCGGGGATGCTCGGCCAGCGCGAAAGGCAAAGCGCCGGTGGCGGAAAGCACGGTCCAGAACATGACCACCACCACGAAGCCGTCACGCAGGCGCAGTTCACGGTGCTGGCGGCGCACCGGCAGCCAGCTCAGGGCGCCAAGGGTCAGGGTGATGCCGAAAGCCGTCAGAAAGGCGGGATGGGCGCCGTCGTCATATCCAAGAGACACCAGTATGGGCGGCAGCATGGTGAGGCTGAAAATCATCAGCAGCAAGCCCAGAATGCGTTGTACCACTACCAGATGCATGGCGCATCACTCCCGGGCGATCAAAGAAAGGTGATACCCACCTGAAACATTTTTTCCACGTCGATGATGCGCCGTTTGTCCACCAGGAACAGGATGACATGGTCTTCGGATTTGATGATGGTGTCATGGTGGGCGATGATCACCTCCTCTCCCCGCACGATGGCGCCGATGCTCGTGCCCTTGGGCAGCTTGATGGCGCCGATGGCCCGATCCACCACTTTGGAAGAGTGACGGTCACCATGTGCAACGGCCTCGATGGCTTCGGCTGCACCACGGCGCAGGGAATGCACCATGACCACATCTCCCTTGCGCACATGGGTGAGCAGGGTGCCAATGGTAGCCTGCTGGGGTGAGATGGCGACGTCGATGCTGCCCGCCTCGACCAGATCGACATAGGCCGTCCGGTTGATGAGGGCCATGACATTCTTTGCACCGAGACGCTTGGCCAGCATGGAGGACAGGATATTCGCCTCGTCATCATTGGTGACGGCGCAGAACACGTCGGTCTCTTCGATGTTTTCTTCCAGCAGCAGATCCTCGTCAGCCGCATCACCATGAAGCACGATGGTATGGCGCAGCTGCTCGGCCACGCTCGCCGCCCGTTCAGCATTCCGTTCGATAATCTTTACCCGGTAGTCTTTTTCCAGGCGCTCCGCCAAACGCCGCCCGATATTGCCGCCGCCCGCAAAAATCAGCTTGCGATGAGGTTTTTCCGCCCGTCGCAGCTCCTTCATCACCGCGGGAATGTTTTCTGCCGCGGCAACGAAGAAGACCTCATCGTCTTCCTGGATGATGGTGTCGCCTTTGGGCTGGATCGCCTGGCCATCCCGGTAGATGGCCGCCACCCGCGCTTCACCGCCGTGCAGATGCTGGTTGAGCTCGCGCAGCTCCTGCCCGACCAGAGGACCGCCTTCATAGGCACGCACCGCCACCAGCTGTACCAGGCCGCCGGCAAAATCCAGCACCTGCAGGGCGCCCGGATATTTCAGCAGGCGCTGGATGTATTCGGTCACCAGCTGTTCGGGACTGATCAGTACATCGATGGGCAGCCCCCGCTGACTGAACAGGGATGGATACTTGTTGTACTGGGGCGCCCGCACCCGGGCAATCTTTCGCGGGGTATGGAACAGAGTCCAGGCGACCTGACAGGCCACCATGTTGGTTTCGTCGTTGTTGGTGACAGCGATAATCATTTCCGCATCGTCGGCACCGGCCTGGGCCAGCACATCGGGATGTGCCGCATAGCCCCTGATGGTGCGCAGATCCAGTTTGTCCTGCAGGGACTGCAACAGGCCTGCATCCTGATCCACCACGGTGATGTCATTGGCCTCGCTGGCGAGGTTGATGGCCACACTGGTGCCCACCTGCCCGGCCCCCAGGATGATGATCTTCATCTGCGATCCTTTATTTCAATGCCGACGCCACGCAGCTTGCGGTACAGGTGGGTGCGTTCCATACCCACTTCCTGCGCCATCTTGCTGACATTGCCGTCGTGCTTGTCCAGCTGGTATTCGAGATACACCCGCTCGAAATCCTCCCGCGCCTTGCGCAGGGGCTGGTCGAAGGAAATACCGGGCAGGCTGGTCTGCACATTTTCGCTCTTCATCCCACCCATGGCGGTTTCCACGTCGTCCAGGGTAATCTCGTCGCCGGCGCCCAGTATCAGCACCCGCTGCACCAGGTTGCGCAGCTCCAGGATGTTGCCGTGCCACTCATGATTGCGCAGCAGGTTCTGCGCACTCACGCTGAAGTGCCGGTAAGGCAGTTTTTCGTTGGCAACGAAATAATCCACGTAATAGTTCACCAGTTCAGGCACATCTTCACGATGCTGGCGCAGGGGTGGTATCTCCAGCGGCACCACGTTCAGGTGATAAAAAAGGTCCTCCCGGAAATTCCCGGCATTCACCTCCACCTGCAGGTCCTTCTGGGTGGCGGCGATGACGCGGATGTCAACCTTCACCGGATCGGAACCGCCCACGCGCAGAAACTCACCTGTCTCGAAGGCGCCCGCAAGCTGGGCCTGGGACTCCAGATCCATATCGGCAATCTCATCGAGAAACAGGGTGCCGCCATTGGCCTGCTCCAGCCGGCCATAGTGAATCTTGCCGTCCTGCTCGCTGCCGAAGAACTCCAGCGCGAAGTTGCCCTTGGCGGTGGCGCCCACGCTCACATCGACGAAGGGCCGCTCCTTGCGGCTGCTCTGGGCATGCAGGTAACGGGCGAAGGTCTCGCGGCCACTGCCGGCTTCGCCGGAGATCAGCACCCAGGTATCGTGCTGGGCCACGCGCTTGACCTGCTCACGCAGACGCTGCATGACCTGACTGTGACCCACAGGCTCCATGACCGGCCGGAAATGACGCCGCAAGCCCACGTTCTCGAGCACCAGGCGTTCGGTTTCCAGGGCGCGCTCCACGGTGAGCAGCAGCTTCGCCAGGGACAGGGGCTTTTCCAGGAAATCATAGGCACCGAGCCGGGTGGCCTCCACGGCGGTTTCCACCGTGCCATGGCCTGACATGATGATCACCGGACAGGGCAGACCCTCGCCCTCCGACCATTCCTTGAGCAGGCTGATGCCATCGATATCCGGCATCCAGATATCCAGCAGGATCAGATCCGGACGCCGCTCACGCAATGCGACCCTGGCCGCCTCCCCGTTTTCCGCCAGGCTGACGCCATAGCCTTCGTCTTCCAGGATATCCTTGACCGAATCCCGGATATCCGGCTCGTCATCCACCACCAGGATGAAAGGTAAACTCATAACCCGCTTGCTCCTTCATGTTTGGCGGGCAGACGCAGGATGAAACGTGCGCCCCCCTCAGGGCGGTTTTCCGCACGGATGCTGCCGCCATGTTCTTCTACAATCTTCTTCACAATCGCCAGCCCCAGACCCGTGCCTTTTTCCTTGCGGGTGATATAAGGTTCGAACAACTGCTCGGTATCCGCTTCCTGGAAACCTACGCCATTATCCTCCACCAGGATCTGCAGAAACAACATTTCCTGTTCCCTGGGCTGATAGACGCCGGTGCTGATCCGTATCTCCGGATTTTCAGCTGTCTGTGTGGCTTCCTGAGCGTTCTTGACCAGATTATGCACTACCTGGCGAAATCTTACCGGATCGACTTCCATCATCACGCCGGGAGCACCTGCTTCAAAATTCACGCTGCCGCCGTACAGGCCCAGCACTTCCGACAGAAATTCATCGGCCAGGAGCGGCTGGGCATCCAGGCGCGATGGCTTGGCATAGTCGGAAAAGGCGTTCACCATGGATTTCATGGCTTCCACCTGATTCACGATGGTGCGGGTCGCGGTGTCCAGCACGCGCCGGTCATCTTCCGGCAAGCGGTCCAGGTATTTGCGGCGCAGGCGCTCGGCAGACAGCTGTATGGGTGTGAGCGGGTTCTTGATCTCGTGGGCCAGGCGGCGCGCCACTTCGCCCCAGGCAGCATCGCGCTGGGCCTTGACCAGGGTGGTGACATCGTCGAATACCACCACACAGCCGATCTCGCTGCTCTTCACCA
>DRLF01000313.1 GCA_011051425.1 Thiolapillus brandeum
AACGATACCATCGTTGTGTTCGACCGGATTCGCGAGAATTTCCGCAAGATCCGCAAAGGGGATTCACAAGAGATTATCAATACCTCCCTGAACCAGACCCTGTCGCGCACTATCGTAACGTCATTGACCACGCTGATTGTTTTGCTGGCGCTGTTCATCATTGGTGGTGAGATCATCCACAACTTCTCATTGGCGCTGATCCTGGGTATTGTGGTTGGTACCTATTCTTCCATTTATGTCGCCAGCAGTGCGGTGCTGATGCTGGGCGTGAGCAAAGCGGATCTGATGCCGGTGCAGAAGGAAGGACAGCAGATCGACGATATGCCCTGAGCGGGCAGCAAAGTACCCAGAATAGAAGGGCGTGACAGAAAAACTGTCACGCCCTTTTTGTTTGCAGGTCAGTCTCACAGGCTGGTTGCAGCTGCGTTCTACCGGAGGGCAGCGCCTGAAGTTTCATAGTCAGTTTACGGGAGTCACGTCTGGCATCACCCAGGAGCGGTCGACGATTTCCGGCTTGGCACCATAGAAACGCACGGCGGGGTCCACCCGCTTGCCCGCAGTGGGTATCCAGTTGCTTTCCAGTCCTTCAGGAGGATTGGGACCGAAATACAGGGTCACGCCGCCGTCCGGATCTTTTTTCAGCTTGTCCATTTCATAGGACGAGATGCCTACTTTGCCTTCTCTGGTATAGATAAACGCCCAGGCGTCGGCATCGTAAAGAATCAGCGACCAGAACTGCTTGACTGGCATGTCCCTCGGGATCTCCAGCTTGTACAGCTTATTGCCGTCGATGGACTTGCCGCAGACATCCCATTCGAGATGGCGGTATGTCAGGGCGATGTCCCAATTGTCACTG
The DNA here is from genome assembly GCA_011051425.1 of Thiolapillus brandeum. Taxonomy (GTDB): domain Bacteria; phylum Pseudomonadota; class Gammaproteobacteria; order Chromatiales; family Chromatiaceae; genus Thiolapillus; species Thiolapillus brandeum_A. The sequence continues at coordinate 857 of DRLF01000313.1, forward strand.
GCGCCCCACATATAGAGTGCCGCAGAGTATTGCCAGTCACCGGGTATGGCGGGTCTGGCTGATGCCGGTGAGCAACAGCCCGGCAATGCCCAGATTGATCAGGAGGGATGATTTTTTCATTTACACTGTCCTGTGTATTGTCGTTTGCTTGGCAAACCACGAAACCGTCATGGGTCAGACTGGTGCTCAACCCGCACATTGCAGGCTGAGCATCGGGGCAGCCCGATTTATTTGGCTTCCACTGGTTCGGGGAATTTCCATATGCCATCCAGCAATGCCTTCTTGGGGCGATACAGACGGATAATGGATACCCAGCCTTCCATGATGGGAAGGTAGTTGTCTGCCTTGGGGTTGCCGCCAAAATGGATGGTGGCCGATCCATCTTCATTTTTCCTGGCGGTCACCTTGTTGAAGGAATAGGCATCCAGGTCATTGGGCTCCATGAACCTGTCCTTGTTGTATACCGTCACCGACCAGAAGCCATTGTCTTCGATGGGCACGTCCCTGGGTACGGTGAGGGTATAGGCAGTCTTGCCGTCGTTTCTGGGGACCTGAACCGGAAGATAAAGGGCATCGCGGCGTTGCAGGCCGCCCCAGCCTACGGCTACGCCCAGGGCATTCTGCAGATAGGAGCGGTCGCATTTTACGCCAAAGAAAGTGGAGCTGTCGGGCAGGGTGCTGCCGAGGTTGTTGAAGTCCTTGCGCAGTTCCATCATCTTCTTTTCGTTCCAAGCAGGAATGCCGGACAGGTCTCCCTGGTTGGACTGGCTGACTCTCACAGCATCCTGCAGCTTGTGTGCCCTGGCCAGGTCTTCCTTGCTGTTGGGATCGGCGAAGGTGCGGATGCCAAACATGATGTATCGGGTGCCGGTTTCCTTTTCGGTGAAGGTCCACTTGCCCGGTGCGTACAGGGCAGGATAGACATCGTGATCCTGGGAAACCGGCATCAGGGACATGTAACGCCCCCCGGTTTCCGGCAGTTCGATGGTCAGTGGTGACTTGGATAGATCGAATACGCCAAAGGAATACAGGGTATCGCGGTTGCCGCTCTGGGTCACTTGCTTGTGGACATCATAGGGTTTTCTGCTGTGGGCAAACTTGCCAAAGGCCTTGTATTTCTCGGAATAGCCCTTGAATTGCAGGTCGGTTTCTGCCCGGACATAGTTGTAGACATCCACCTTGGGTGGCTGAGCCACCCAGTCGGGGCTGTAGTATTTCTTCTGGCATTCGGCGGCATTGGCCAGGCCGAGGCCGGCGACGAGGATCAGCGTGCCACCGGCAAGTTGGGTCAATAGTGTCTGTTTCATTGGTTGTTCTCCATGGTTAGCAGCATATTGGACGGATTGTGCCAAGGGTTCGGCGGTTTGCCAGTCATTGCTGTACCGCTGCCTTGTCATGCCGGTCCGGTTTCTGCACCAACTGCAGGGTCTTGGATCGGTAAGTGCTGGGGGGCAGACCGGTCATGCGATGAAAGGCGCGACTGAAGTGGGAAAGTTCGCTGTAGCCCACAGCCTGGGCGATCTCGCGCAAACGCAGTCCAGGATCCGCCATGAGTTCGATGGCCCGGCAGAAGATCACCTGTTCCACCAGACGGGAAAAACTGGTGCCCCTGGAGTGGAGAAAACGCTGCAGACTGCGCTTGCTGATGCCGGTAAGGCGCGAGAGCGTCTCCAGGGTCGGGTTGTAGGGCAGATAGGTTTCGATGAGTTGGCGCAGCGCATTCATTGTGTCCAGGGTGATCATGCCGTCATCGAGGACCGGGGCGCCACTTGCATTCAGCAGGTGCATGTCATCCTTGTGTATGGGAGCCGCCAGTTGTTCCATGGGAATGGCAATGGCGGTGGTGGTGGCGCCAAACTCGATGTTGAGCTTTTCCAGTTCAGGATGGGCCTTCAGCGTAGCTTCGTCGGTAGCACACAGGCGCACTCTTTCAGGCTTCCAGTTTGTGCCCAGGGCGCTGCGTGCCAATTGCAACAGGATATGCAGGTTGTAAAGTTCCACTTGCTGTTTCTGACTTCTGGTGCCCAGCAAGGGCGTCATGCAGATCCAGGCCGTGCCGCCTTCGAATGCCAGATGGTTGTCCGTGATGCTGGTTTCCCTGCGGGCGCTGATGACCAGACGTTGCGCGGCCTGGTAAAGGGTAGTTGCACTCAGAATATATGGCCCGATGGGTCCATGGCTGTGCAGTGGTGTGCCGCCTGCTTCATAACCCAACAGCTGCCAGTCCGTGTCTTCGATGGCTGCTTCGAGAAAGGTCATCAGACTTTTTACGGAGATGACAGCATCGGGTTGCTCCTTCAGGCCCAGGGGAATATGTGCCTGGGTCAGATATTTGTCCGTGGGCGCGCCCCGCTGTTCCAGTAACGAGGCCAGAAAGTTGATGTAACGCATCCGTGCGGTATCCACCTCTTTCATGGGAACCCCGGAGATGGAGGTGTGTGTGCGTCAAGATGGCCTGTCGATTGAATATGCTTCATCCTGATAGGAAGAGGACCCGAATGGTTGTCGCCGCGTGATGGACAAACTTGAATTATAGGATGTCATCCTGGCATGGCATTATTCAAACGCGCCAATAATGGCGCTGTCAGGTAAATTTGTAGCGGCTTTCGTACGATGATTGGGGTGGGGGATCGCGCCGAGGCACGCCCCGGAGCGGCAGAATCATTCCGTTTCGACGATATAGGGCGGCTTCCACTCGCCATCGAGCACTTGCTGTTTGGGGGCATACAGGCGCATGGTGATACCCAGGTTACCCTTGGCTGGGCTGGGCAGCCAGTTGGGTTCCTTGTCCTTGCCTGGCGATTCATGCTGCAGATAGATGTCCAGGGAGCCGTCATCATTGAATTTGAGCTCGTCCCGGTCACCGATGGCAAAGCGGTTCAAGCTATTTTCCACATGGAAACCTTCCTCGTCATACATGGTGATGGACCAGAAGGCCTCGACGGGTGGGAGCTGGTCTTTGTCGAAGTGCATGACATACTTCTTTCCCCCCTCGGGTGGTTTGCCGTTCTTGTCCATGGTGTTCAACGGATAGATGGCCTGCTCATAAGGATTGGCGCCCAGCCCGATGAGATTGATGGTGGCGCGTTGCAGGTAGTCATTGCCATAGACCCCGACGCTCTTGGTGGTCATCTGCCAGCCGTTGGCGTCGTAACCCAATCTGGGAATATATTGGCGCATGGTGTCGTGGCTGACACGGGCCGCCTGGTTCAGGGCATCCTGTACATCGGCAGGCAGTTTGTCGAAATCGAAACCGTCGGGCACCAGCCCGATGCGCTGCATGCGGCTTACCATGACCATATCGGTGATGTGAGGTGGATAATTTTTCATCAATGCCATGGCGTAGTTGAAATAGGTCTTGCCATCCATCTTCTCCACCTGATTCAGGGGTGGGGTCTTGTCATCCACCGTGGGGTCTTTCTTGAAGGGGGGCTGGTATTCTTTTCCGTAATGGGACAGGGGCTTGATACGATATTGCGCCTGGATCTTGTGGATGTAGTCGTAATCCTTGGGGCCGTTGGTTTGTGTGCGTCCCAGTATCCACAACATGGAAGTGGGTGCGTCGATGCGCCTGACGTCCTTGGGGAGGTCCCCTTTCCAGTCGGGCAGGCACAGGGCATATTCACCGGCTCCGGTCCCGGTGCCATAGGTGCCGATAACGGCAAAGACGTCGGTCCACATGTCCAGGATGGGCATCATGTAGAAACGGTCCTTGATTTCCGGAACGGAAAGGATGGCCGGTTCCTTGCTGATGTCCACCCAGGCCAGGGAATACAGGGTATCGAAATTGGGTCGCACGACTTCCTTGAAACCCGCCTCCGGGAAGGTCTTCAGGTGGGTGAACTGCATCATGGGACCACGTCCGAGAATCTCGCCGGGTGCGGAGTTGGTCATCTGCCGCCGGGTAGTATCCATCAGTACCATGGGGTAGGTGTAGAGATAAGCCTGCAGGGCGATGCGCCGGGTTTCTTCCTTGTCAGAGGGATTGGCTCCGGCGAACTGGGTCATGCCCAGCAAGGCGATGGCAAAAACGCTGAGGGCGATGCGTTTCAATTTGGTAGTCATGGTACTGAACTCCCTTCTTGCAGGTTGAAAAGTAGTGTTTCGCCAGCTGTACAAACCGAGAGCAGGAATCACGAACTCCGGCCGGTCCCACAGCTAGCGCTTCTGCTGCCACCAGTGATTCACGATATCGGCCACATCCAGATCGTCAGGGCCGGTGCGCCAGCTTTCGGAAAGAGGCACGTCGGCACTGGCAGGAGGTGGATTGGGTACATCGACCTGAAAGCGGGTGGGAAGGGGAGTGGCATCTCCCACCGCCAGCACTTCGCCGCGGCTCAGGGAGGCCAGTGTCTCTGCCATGTCCGCCTCGCCCTCAGGCATCAGTCCGCGTACATAGGCCTGGTCGTCCGGGTTGGAGATGCGCAGACAGAGATAGTTGGAGCACTGCGCCAGCACGGTTTCGGACAGTTCGGTGGGCCGCTGGCTGATGACACATAGCGCCACACCGTATTTCCGGCCCTCCTTGGCGATACGCTCCATGGCCTTGCGCGTGGCTGCCAGTGCGGGATCGCCTTCCTTCGGAAGATATTGGTGCGCTTCCTCGCAAACCAGCAGGATGGGAAATTCCCGCCGCTTGGGGTTCCAGTAATTGAACTCGTAGGCGAGACGGGCAATCTGTGAGGAGACCATGGGCCGCACGTCCGAAGGGATGGGGCTGAGGTCGATGACGGTGACCTGGCGTTTTTCTTCTCCCAGGCCGACGAAATCGCGCAACAGATCTTCCAGGTGTTCTGACTTGGTACGCTTTTGCGGGCGCAGCAGGAAGTCATAACGCTTGTCGTTGTACATGGACTGGAAACGCACCAGGAAATTGTCGAAGGCGCCGTACAGGGTGCCCTTGGTCTTGCCGAAATCCAGTTGCTGTTCGTTGGCCTGCTTGAAGTGCAGGTACAGTTCCTTGATGGAGAAATAAACGGGTGAATCGACCGAAAGCTGCTCCAGCCCGAGATGGGCATTGGCCTTCTTGCGCAGCGCATAGAGCACGTCCCGCAGATAGGCGATCTGCAACGTTGCCGTGGGATCCGTCTTGTCGATGAGAAAATCGACCAGTTCGGCATAGGTCAGCAGCC
>DRLF01000314.1 GCA_011051425.1 Thiolapillus brandeum
ACATGACCTGGTATGGTGAGGGAGGACTGAAGTATCAGAGTGCCGGCTATATCGAAGCGCTGGTGACTTCCATGGATCAGGATACAGAGCGGGGTGGCGATCGCAACCGCAACGATGAACTGATCAATCGAATGAAAGAGGCTATCCCGGAAGGCGTAGTGTCCGTTGAAAAGCAGAAGGATAGTAGCGACGAGATGACCAAAAAACTGGCCGGTCTGGGTGGGGCTCTGATCAGTGGTGAAGGCCTCGGTGTCAAACTCGAAAAATCAGAAAACAATGGCGCGACCGGTGATGCCAAGACTGACAATATTGCCTTGCTGAAGACTTCTTTTCTTATCGACCAGAAGAAAAAGCCAGTGAACGAACGTGAAGAATGGACCGGCAGCAATGCCCAGGTCATGCGCTGGCACTATGCGAAAAGCCTGGGGCGCTATTTCAACAACCAGGAAGAAATCCGCCCCCTGGTCAAGACCATGACAACAGCGTCCAATGTGGTGTTCTGGGGAATTATTGCTGCCATGGTCCTGTTGGTATGGGGTGCACGCAAAAACAAAGGTATTCTGTACTGGCTGCTGATAGCTGTACCCATGGCGCTGCCCGTGTTCTTCCTCATTGAGTATTCCGCCTGGCTGTGGTGGTACGGTCATAACCTGAATGCCATGGGCGCGTTTACGGTCAAACCCTTCATGCCGACGGTATTCGGTCAGGGCAAGGTGGCGCAGTTCACCACCCATTCCTATCCTGACATTGGATTTGGTTTGATGATGCTCATGTCTGCCCTGCTGGCAATAGCTGCGCTGCTGCGGATCAAGGACGCCCGGCAACAGTGAGACTTTTACGCCTCTGGGCTCTGCTGTTCCTGTTTTTACCGGCGGTAGCTGCCGCCGGTTATCCCTCTCTGCAGGAACTTATAGACAAGACCCCGGAAGGTGAGACGCTGGTACTGGAGCCCGGTACTTATGCCGGGCAAGCGCTCATTACCAGACCCATCACCATCGATGGCCAGAACAAGGCGACGGTTGATGCAGGCGGCAAGGGTTCGGTCATCGTCATCAAGACCGATGGTGTGACCTTGAAGAGCCTGCACCTGACCAATTCCGGCGAGTCGACCAACGATATTGATGCCGCGGTGCAGGTGCGGGGCAACTTCAACGTCATCAAGGACAATGTCATGGACAATGTTCTGTTTGGCGTGGATCTGCAGCAGTCCAGCAATAATATCGTCAAGCGCAATCACATCAGTTCCAAGGAAGATTTTCCCTTGGGGCAGAAAGGCGACTCGGTGCGTTTGTGGTACAGCTTCGACAACAAGGTGCTGGACAATGTCACGGAAAACGTGCGTGACATGGTGGTCTGGTATTCGGCGAACAATACCATTTCTGGCAACCACACCCGCAACGGCCGCTATTCCCTGCATTTCATGTATTCCCGTTACAATCTCGTGGAGAACAATGACTACGTGAACAATGCGGTGGGTATCTTCCTCATGTACAGCGACAGTGTTGTGGTCAGAAACAATCACATCGCCCATGCTGCCGGGCCTACAGGCATTGGTATCGGTTTCAAGGAAACTTCTGATCTGACTATCGAGGGCAACCAGATACTGTACTGCGCCAGTGGCCTGTATATCGATGTGTCGCCTTTTCAGCCGGACACCACCAACCGTTTCACGGACAATCTGATTGCCTACAATGGCATCGGCATCCGTTTTCTCAATGACTGGCACAGCAATATCTTCAAGGACAATCGCTTTGTAGACAACCTGACCCAGATCGTGGTGTCAGGTGGTGGCAGCGCCAACCGTAACGACTGGGAAGGTAACTACTGGAGCGACTATGAAGGTTTCGACCAGAATGACGACGGTATCGGTGACAGTCCCTATGAACTCTATGCCTATGCGGACCGTCTTTGGCAGAACGAGCCTTATGCGCAGTTCTTCAAGGGTTCACCTCTGCTGGAAGTGCTGGATTTTCTGGAACGCCTGGCACCCTTTTCGGAACCCCGTCTGCTGGTTCGCGATGACAAGCCCTATTTGAGACTGCTGGCGCAGAATGAGCGTCCGGCATCACCAGAGAAACAGGAAGCCAAACCGGCTGTGGAACAGGATCCTGCCGATCTGAGCAACGCCCTGGATCAACTGCGGAAAAGCCTGGAGAACTGACATGAGCAAGAAACCGCAAAAAAGACTCACCCCCAAACAGCGGGAGCGCCGACAGTTTCTGCGCTCTATCGCGCTGACCGTGGGTGTGGGCGGTATCGCCCTGATGGGCATGGTACCTGTACTGGGAAAATGGGTGCAGCGCTTGCGACCGCCTGGCGCACTGAAAGAAGAAAAATTTCTTGCTGCCTGCATCAAGTGTGGACAGTGCGTGCAGGTCTGTCCCGTAGAAGCCATCAAACTGGCGGATCTGACAGACGGGCTGGGCGTGGGTGTCCCTCATATCGATCCCAGGGACCAGGCCTGTGATTTTTCCTGCGATGGCCTGCAGTGTGTACTGGCCTGTCCCACAGGCGCCCTGATCCATGAAATCTCTTTCGAGTCGGAAGTGGACATGGGGGTGGCCAGGACAGTGAACCTGAAGCAGTGCCTGGCAGTGAACGGGCAGGGCTTCAAAGGTCTGGCCCGGGGTGCGGACTTCGATGGCAAATTGCGTTATGCCGAAATCGACCGCTGGAACCCCATAAAGCTGGCCGATCACCCCTACGACCTGGAACTCTGCGATCTTTGCGTGCGTCAATGTCCCATTGAAATCAATATTGCTAAATGCGCAGCCGAAGATGCCCAGCAGAAGGAAGGCAAGGTCGATCTGGTGGCCGTGCGGCAAAAGAACGAGTGTGCCCCCAAACATGCCATTGAGTTGCAGAATATCAACGGTGTAATGACGCCGGTGATTCTGGATGGCTGCGTGGGTTGCGGGGTATGTGAAATGGTATGTCCGGTAGAACCGGCCGTTATTGTCATGGACAGCAGCGAGAGCCGTGCCAACAGCGAGGGGATGAGAACGCTATGAGTACTGTCTTCGAATCAATCCGCGTATTGCTGGGTGGTACACCCAAACGCGTCGCCAAGAAAGACCTGCCGGAAGAAGTGCGTGAATTGCATGCACACAAGTTCGCCGATAAGGAGCGTGTCGAAAAGATCCATATCGAACTGGCAGAAAAACACGCCAATCCACCCACCGAGAAGCGCAGGCTCAAGCGATGGGCCGTGCTGATAGCAGTAAACCTGCTGTTCGTTGTGTCCTACCACCTGGATATACAGTTGCTGGAGGGTGCGCTCACCGCATCGCGTTTTGCCGGTTTCCACATGGCTGATCTGAATTCCGCCCTGCAGGTGATGCTGGCCTTCAAGCATGTGGTCATCAACCTGGTTATCGGTACCGTTACGGTGTTCATACTCTGGTGGCTGCTGGGAGGACGCACCTTCTGTTCCTGGGTCTGTCCCTATCATCTGGTGGCCGAATGGGCCGAGATGCTGCACCTCAAACTGATAGACAAGGGCTGGGCGAAGGATATCCAGTTCGACCGCCGTTCCCGCACCTGGCTGTGGCTGGTGTTCGTGATCCTGGCCGTCGTTACCGGTTACACAGTGTATGAAACCATTTCGCCTACGGGTATCCTGAGTCGCGCGCTCATCTACGGACCGGGCGTGGCCCTGATCTGGGTGTCATTGCTGTTGCTGTTCGAAATCTTCTTTTCCCGGCGCGCGTGGTGCCGCTATGCCTGTCCTATTGGTCTGACCTATGGCATCGTGGGAGCGACCTCCCCGTTTACCGTACACTACAAGCTGCCCAACTGTTTCCACGAAGGTGAATGCCGCAAGGTATGCCTGGTGCCTCATGTGCTGGATACCGTGCTGAAAGGCAAGGCAAAGGCTCTTGAAGTGGATATCGGCGCTGATTGCACCCGCTGTCTGCGCTGCGTGGATGCCTGCCCGACAGGCGCCCTGACCTTCAAGTACAAGGGCTTGAGTTCATGACGGCAAACTGTCCGGCCTGTGTTATCCTCCCGCCTCTCGTTGACTCCTGAATCAGGCGGGTTTTACAGATGGCAATGATTGAGTTCCAGAAAGTGACCAAGCGGTTTCGCCGCGTCGAGGTGCTCAAGGGCATAGACCTGAACATCGATCGCGGTGACCGGGTGGCCCTGGTGGGGTCCAACGGCGCCGGCAAGACCACCATGATCCGCTGCCTCCTGGGTGAGTACCAGTGTGGTGGGGAGGTCGTCGTCGATGGTCTGGAGCCACGCAAGCACCGCACCGAGGTGCTCAAGCATGTGGGTTTTGTTCCACAGATATCACCTCCCCTGAAAATGCCCGTGGGACAGCTGATCCGGTTTGCCGCAGGCGTCTGTGACAGCGACCCACGGAAGATGATCGAAGTGGCGCAGAAGCTGGGCCTGGATGTCCACAAGATGCGCCACCAGCCTTTCAACAAGCTCTCCGGCGGCCAGAAGCAGAAACTGCTCATCAGTATTGCCCTGGGCAGGGATTGTGAACTGCTGGTGCTCGACGAACCTGCCGCCAACCTGGAT
>DRLF01000315.1 GCA_011051425.1 Thiolapillus brandeum
CATGGCTGATGACGGTGAAATCGCGCTGGGTGGCAGCGGTGGTGATGAGTTTGTCTGATTCCGGTTCAACCGCACTGAAACAGGCCAGACGCTGGCAGGCGCCGGACTTGTCCTTCGAGGATGAAAATTCGGCAGAAATGGCCGCTGAAACGGCGCAGCCACCTACTGCGGCACAGCTGGAAGAAGTGCATCGGCTGGCCCGCCAGGAAGGGTTCCAGCAGGGTCTGGAAGAGGGCTTGCGTGAAGGCCGCAGGCAATCTGCCGAGAAGATCGTCCGGCTGGACAGCCTGCTGCAGTACCTGGCCCAGCCATTCGAACAACTGGATGATCAGGTGGAAGAGCAGCTCGTGGCGCTGGCGCTGGCGGTTGCCAGACAACTGGTGCGCAGGGAGATCAAGGCAGACCCGGGGCAGATCGTTGGCGTCATCCGTGAAGCCATGGATCTGCTGCCTGTCGCTGCCGGCAAGGTGCAGGTTGAATTGCATCCGGAAGATGCCGCGCTGGTGCGGGATGTTCTGAACCTGGATGAAGATGATGAGCGCAGCTGGCGTATTCGTGAAGTACCGACACTCTCCCGTGGGGGGTGCCGCATTGCCACCAGCACCTCCAACATCGATGCTACGGTGGAAGGGCGGCTCAACAAGGTTATCGCTGAAGTGCTGGGTGGTGAACGGGTAGTGGACGTGGACGCATGAAAACCGTGACGGATTTTGTTCCCGAAGTGCCACGTGGCGAGCTGTGGTTGCGTCGCCTGAAGAAATATGAAAAACGCGCCCGTCATGCTCAGCCCATGCTGGTGGAAGGGCGCGTGACCCGGGTGGTCGGCCTTACCATCGAAGCGGTGGGTATCCATGCTCCGGTGGGTGCAAGGTGTCTGGTACATGCGCCGGATGGCGCCGTGGAGTCCGAAGTGGTCGGTTTTGCCGAGGACCGCACTTTTCTTATGCCTATAGGCGACAGCCGCGGACTGATGCCCAACGCCCGGGTAAGTCCCGGTGAAGACAATTATGATGCACTGGTGGGCGATGATCTGCTGGGGCGTGTCATCGATGCGTCCGGCAACCCCCTGGACAGCCAGGGCCGAATCCAGTACACCGCCCGCAAACCGTTGCAGGGGAAAAGTGTCAACCCCCTGTCACGCTGGCCCATTGATACTCCCCTGGATGTGGGTGTGTGCGCCATCAACTCCCTGCTCACGGTGGGGCGCGGCCAGCGCATCGGTCTGTTTGCAGGCAGTGGCGTGGGAAAAAGTGTGCTGCTGGGTATGATGACCAAATACACCAATGCAGATGTCGTTGTCGTGGGACTGATTGGTGAGCGCGGACGTGAAGTAAAGGAGTTCGTGGAAAATATCCTGGGCGCCGCGGGCCGGGAGCGGGCGGTAGTGGTGGCATCACCGGCTGACAATCCGCCCCTGCTGCGCATGCATGGCGCCTGGCTTGCGACAGCAATTGCTGAATATTACCGTGACCAGGGCAAGCACGTACTGTTGCTGATGGACTCGCTGACCCGTTTTGCCCAGGCGCAGCGGGAGATTGCACTGGCGATAGGTGAACCGCCGGCAACCAAAGGGTATCCGCCTTCTGTTTTTGCCCAGTTGCCCCAACTGGTGGAACGCGCGGGCAATGGCGGTGAAGGTGGCGGTTCCATTACCGCTTTCTATACCGTGCTGGCCGAGGGTGATGACCAGAATGATCCTGTTGTCGATTCCGCACGTGCGATTCTCGACGGCCATATCGTTCTGTCCCGTGAGGTGGCGGAAAGCGGTCACTATCCGGCTATCGATATCGAGGGATCGGTAAGCCGGGTGATGAATGAGATTGTGTCGGATGAGCATCTCATGGCCGCCCGGCGGTTTCGCCAGATATATTCCACATACCACAAGAATCACGACCTCATCAGCGTGGGTGCATACAAGAACGGCAGCAATCCCATGGTGGATGAGGCCATTCAGTATTACCCGCATCTGACGCAGTTTCTGCAGCAGGACAAGCAGACGGCGGTGGACTTTGATCAGAGCCTGGCAGGCTTGCTGAGTCTTACGGGCACAGGTGAAACGACAGAGGCTGACGCAGGAGAAGCAGCATGAAAAGGCAGAAATCATTGCATACCGTTTCCAGGATAACCCACGACAGCGAACGCAATGCCGCCAGAGAGATGGGGCATTGCCGTGCGGAAATGGATCAGCAAGCGCACCGGCTCGACGAACTCGAATACTACCGGCAGCAATATCAGCAGCAGTTTCATGTTGCCAGCAAACAGGGGCTGGGTGCTGTACAGCTCCAGGAATACCAGGTGTTTCTGGCACGTCTGGATACTGCCATCAGTGAGCAGCGGCAAGTGCTGGCAGCGAGTCGCAGGGCGTATGAAGAAAAGCAGGAGCAATGGCTGGGCCTGCGTGGAAATGCCAAGGCGCTGGACAAAGTGATTTCCCGCCGCGAGCTGCAGTTGTCTGCGGAGCAGAATCGCCGCGAACAGGCTGAAGCAGACGAGCATGCCAGCCAGTCTGTTTTCCGGAAAAGCCTGTAGTGGCGGTTAGCGTGGAAATGCGCCTAAGCTATTGATTTTGTGGTAAGCGAGATA
>DRLF01000316.1 GCA_011051425.1 Thiolapillus brandeum
AGCCAGCACATCGGTGCTCCTGCCCGGGCAGTGGTCAAAAAAGGGGAAGAGGTCGTGAGAGGCCAACCTGTGGCCACTGCCAGTGGCGACGTTTCCGTACCCGTACACGCACCGGCCACGGGTCGCATCAAAGGTATCGAGCCTGTCACCACTGCCAGGGGCGTGAAGGAAAATGCCATCCTGCTGGAGGTCTTCGAAGCCTCCACCCAGGAAGTGCTGTGGCAAACCCCGCAACGACCTGAAGAAATGGGTAGGGCTCAACTGCTGCTGGCCATACAGGATGCCGGCCTGGTGGGACTGGGTGGTGCAGCCTTCCCTTCCCACATCAAGCTGCGTATTCCTGAGGACAAGGCGGTCGATACCCTGGTCATCAACGGCTGCGAATGCGAACCCTATCTGAGCTGCGATCACCGCACCATGCTCGAATATCCCAGGGATCTGATACGCGGCATCGGTTACGCCATGCAGGCTTCGGGAACGAGCAAAGCCATCATCGGCGTGGAAGACAACAAGATGGATGCGGTGCAGGTGCTGCAGGAACACCTCCAGGGGCACGGGCACATTTCCGTTCAGGCCGTGGAAACCAAGTATCCCCAGGGCTCGGAGAAAATGCTCATCCAGTCACTCCTCAACCGCAAGGTGCCTGCAGGCGGCATCCCGGCCGATATCGGGGTGGTGGTAAACAACGTGGGCACCATGGCGGCGCTTGGCAGGCTGCTGCCCAAGGGCCAGGGCCTGATAGAGAGAATCATCACTGTTACCGGCCCCGGGGTAAAAAGACCCGGCAACTACCTGGTGCCCATCGGCACGCCGATCGGTTTCATACTGGAGCATGTCGGCTACCAGGGTGGCGTGAACGAATTCATCCTGGGTGGGCCGATGATGGGACCTGCCGTGTCTTCCCTGGACACGCCCGTCACCAAGGGCACATCCGGCCTGCTGGTTCTCAACGAACCGGGCATACGGGAGGAAACCCGCAAGATATGGCCCTGCATCAAGTGCGCACGCTGCGTGTCTGCCTGTCCCATGCACCTCAATCCGGCACAACTGGGGCAACTGGCAGCTGCCGCACGATACGGGGAAATGGCTGAAAGCTACAACCTGAATCACTGTTTCGAATGCGGCTGCTGTTCCTATGTCTGCCCATCCAATATCCCCCTGGTGCAGTATTTCCGCATCGCCAAGGCCATCAACCGGGAGCAGGCCGCATGAAGAAACAACCCCAGGTAGAGCTGCGCACCACGCCGCACATGCATGCACCCCAGGACGTGGTGGTGATCATGCGCAACGTGGTCCTGGCCCTGCTGCCCATTGCGGGCTGGTCCGTGTGGCAGTTCGGCATCAGTTCCCTGGCGCTGCTGCTCACGTCGGTACTTGCCTGTCTGCTCACCGAAAGAGCGTTCAGCGGCAGCGAGGGCAATACGCTGGGTGACTGGTCAGCCACTATCACCGGACTCCTGCTGGGTCTGACCCTGCCCCCGGCATTCCCCCTGTGGATGACGGCGGTGGCGGCCTTCATCGCCATCGCCATGGGAAAGGTCATGTTCGGCGGTCTGGGCATGAATGTCTTCAATCCGGCCCTGGTAGGCCGCGCCTTCGTGCAGGCTGCCTTCCCCGTGGCCATCACCACCTGGACACCCGCACTGTTCGAAGGACGTTTCAGCAGTTTCATTCCTTCAACGCTGACACCGCCATTTCTCATCCCCAATCCGGTCGGCGACTGGAACACCCGGGTCGCGGTGGATGCCTTTACCGGGGCCACGCCCCTGGCGCTGCACAAATTCGAGGGTGTCAGCACACCCGTCATGGACCTGTTCCTGGGGACTGCAACGGGTTCTGCAGGTGAGACTTCCGCGTTGATCATCCTGCTCTGCGGACTGTATCTGGCCATGCGCAACTTCCTTGACTGGCGCATTCCCCTGTTCGTCATGCTTGGCGCGGCAGCGGCGGCCGGTCTCTTTCACGCCATCGACCCGCAGCGCTATCCGGAACCCCTGTTCATGCTTTTCTCCGGGGGTCTCATGCTGGGCGCCTGGTTCATGGCAACGGACATGGTGGGCTCTCCCGTCACTACCCTGGGAGTCATCGTCTACGGTTTGCTCATCGGCGTGCTGACGGTCACCATCCGCCTGTTTGGAGGACTGACCGAAGGCGTCATGTATGCCATCCTGCTGGCCAACGCCGCGACACCGCTGATCGACCAGTACACCCAGCCCCGCGTGTTCGGCCAGAGTAAAAGCTCATGAATACAGAATCCGCGCAAGTACAGCAACCCAGCACACCCGCCAGCCATATCATTGCGGTACTTACCGGCATTGCCATGATTTCCGGCTTCCTGGTCGTGCTGACCTCACAGCTGACAGCCCCCTTTATTGCAGAGAACCAGCGGATTGCCATCGAGGCGGCAGTCACCAGGGTCATTCCCGGCAGTGTCAGCCACAAGGAATTCATACTCTCGGATGACGGTCTGAAACCTGCGGAAAAAGGCGCGGAAGGACAGCGCATCTACGCCGGTTACGATGCCAGTGGCAAGCTGCTGGGCGTCGCAGCCAAGGCCGCTGCCCAGGGTTATGGCGGCATGATCTATCTGCTGTACGGCTATGACCCGGCATGTGAATGCATCCGCGGTATCAAGGTACTGAAAATGGCCGAAACACCGGGGCTGGGTGACAAGATCATCAAGGATCCGGATTTCCAGGCCAACTTCGACAGGCTGGATGCCCGCCTGGATCCCAGCCACATGGCGCTGCTCCATCCCATCGTGACCGTCAAGCACGGCAGCAAGAAAGAAGCCTGGGAAGTGGACGCCATCTCCGGGGCAACCATCTCGTCCAAGGCAGTGGGCAAAGCCCTCAACCGGTCGGCCCAGTCCCTCCTGCCCAGACTGCTGCCCCTCATCGGTGAACTGGAGGTGGCAGGAAAATGAGCCGCAGAACCGACAACCGCATCACCTGGGAGACCTTCTCCGAAGGGCTGTGGAAGGAAAACCCGGTATTCGTGATGCTGCTGGGCATGTGTCCGGTACTGGCGGTCACCAATTCCGCCATCAATGCCCTGGCCATGGGTCTGGCAACGACCTTTGTACTGGTGGCTTCCGGCGCGCTGGTGTCCCTGCTGCGCAGCTTTATCCCCAAGCAGGTGCGCATCGCCACCTACATCGTGATCATCGCCACTTTTGTCACCATGGTGGACTATGTCATTCAGGCCATTTCCCTGGACCTCTACAATGCGCTGGGCGCTTTCATCCAGCTTATCGTCGTCAACTGCATCATCCTCGGGCGCGCCGAAGCCTATGCCTCGAAACACCGGCCATTGAAGTCCATCGTCAATGCGCTGGGCATGGGTACGGGCTTCACCTTTGCCCTGCTCTGCCTGGGTGTGGTGCGGGAAGTGCTGGGTTCGGGCAGCCTGTTTGGTATCTCCCTGTTCGGCGATCACTTCCAGCCCTGGGTGGTAATGGTGCTGCCCGCCGGTGGCTTCATCGTTCTCGGCGCCTGGCTGCTGCTGTTCGACTGGCTGAAACAGCGCCAGGCCCTGCCACAGGAGGAGAAAGCCCATGCAGGCTGATTCCCTGAGTTTCATCTTCCTCAACACCGTGCTGGCCAACAATTTTGTGCTGGCCATGTTCCTGGGCCTGTGCCCCTTCCTTGGTGTTTCCGGCAAGCTCAGCACAGCCATCCCCATGGGCTTGGCAACCCTGTTCGTGATGCTCGTGAGTTCCGTATCCGCCTATGGCGTCAACCTGCTGCTGGTGGCGCTGGATATCGAATTCCTGCGCCTCATCGCCTATATCGCCATCATTGCCAGCGCCGTGCAACTGGTGGAAATGAGCCTGAAGAAATACAGCCCCGCCCTGTTCCGTTCCCTGGGCATCTTCCTGCCTTTGATCACCACCAATTGCGCCATATTGGGCCTGGCGCTGTTTCAGACGTTCCGCGATTACAACTTTGCCCAGTCCGTCACTTACGCCCTGGGAGCCGGCACCGGGTTTATACTTGCCATAGCACTGATGGCGGGACTGAGAGAAAAGCTGGTGCTCTCCAAGCTCCCCACTGTTACCCAGGGTGCCGCACTCAGCCTCATGCTGGGTGGCCTGCTGTCACTGTCATTCATGGGGTTCGCCGGATTGGGAGGTGCACACTGATGTGGCAATACCTGGTAGCAATGTTGCTGGTTCCCCTGCTTCTGGTAGGGTGGCTGGTAATACAACAGATCGGCAGAAATTTTGCCCGGTCACATCCGGAACTGGGCGCCTACCGGGAAGAAGGTGGCGGATGTGGCAAGTCATGCGGCTGCAAAGGTGGTAGCTGTCAACGCAAAGGGGAAAGCGACTGATGCACGGCCATACCTGAACAGGGTTACCCGTCGCAAACAGCATCCCCCAGAACTTGAGCAGGTAATACGATGAACAAGGCTGACACGCAATTGAACGAGGATAAACTCATGCTGGAACAGATCGTCTGGTTCGAAAATCTGTCCATGGACTACCTCCCCCAGGTGGGCGGCAAGAATGCTTCCCTGGGGGAGATGATCAGCAATCTGTCCGGCGCAGGTGTCAGGGTGCCCGGTGGCTTTGCCACCACCGCCCAGGCATTTCGCGACTTTCTCAGCCACAACCAGCTCAAGCAGCGCATCGATCCCCTGCTGCACCGCCTCGATGTGACCGATGTGCTTGCACTGGCCGAAGCAGGCAAGACCATACGCCAGTGGGTCATGGAAGAACCCCTGCCGGAAGCACTGGAAATCGCCGTGACCGCCGCCTACAGGAAGATGTACGCCGATGGTGAACCGCCGGCAGTTGCCGTGCGCTCCTCCGCGACTGCGGAAGATCTGCCGGATGCCTCTTTCGCCGGCCAGCAGGAGACCTATCTCAACGTCGTCGGCCTGGAAGAAGTGCTGCGCGCCATCCGCAAGGTCTTTGCCTCTCTGTACAATGATCGCGCCATCGCCTATCGCGTGCACCAGGG
This sequence comes from Thiolapillus brandeum, assembly GCA_011051425.1. Lineage (GTDB taxonomy): Bacteria > Pseudomonadota > Gammaproteobacteria > Chromatiales > Chromatiaceae > Thiolapillus > Thiolapillus brandeum_A. The sequence continues at coordinate 4,968 of DRLF01000316.1, forward strand.
TTTCGATCACGACAATGTCGCCCTGTCTGCGGGCATACAACGCATGGCCCGCTCGGACATTGGAGCCGCCGGCGTCATGTTCACCCTGGACACGGAATCCGGCTTCCGCGACGTGGTTTTCATCACCAGCAGTTACAGCCTGGGCGAAACCGTGGTGCAGGGCGCGGTGAACCCGGACGAGTTCTACGTACACAAGGAAAACCTGGCTGCCGGCCGGCCTGCCATCCTGCGCCGCAGCCTCGGCAGCAAAGCCATCAAGATGATTTACGGCGACGGGGGTGGCGTGGAAACCGTGGACGTGGCCGACGGGGACAGGCAGCATTTCTCCCTGAACCAGGAGCAGGTGGAACAGCTTGCCCGGTATGCCGTCATCATCGAGAAGCATTACGGCCGTCCCATGGACATCGAGTGGGCGCTGGACGGCCAGGACGGGGAGCTCTACATCCTGCAGGCGCGTCCCGAGACCGTGGAAAGCCGCGTCAGGAGCGGGCACAACGACCGCTTCACCCTCCTCGAATCGGGCAAGGAACTGTGCCGCGGACGGGCCATCGGTCAGCGCATCGGATCAGGCAAGACAAAAGTCATCCAGCACGCCAGCGAAATGTCGCGGGTGCAGGAAGGCGATGTGCTGGTCACGGACATGACAGATCCGGACTGGGAACCCATCATGCAGCGCGCCGCCGCCATCGTCACCAACCGGGGAGGACGTACCTGCCATGCCGCCATTATCGCCCGCGAGCTGGGCATACCTGCGGTGGTGGGCTGTGGTGACGCGACCGAGCAGATTCCCGAAGGTCAGCCCGTGACTGTTTCCTGTGCCGAAGGCGATGACGGCATCATCTATGACGGCCTGCTGAAGTACGAAGTACACAACAGCGAGGCAGGCACCCTGCCCGAGCTGCCGACCAAGATCATGATGAACGTCGGCAACCCCAGCCGGGCATTCTCCTTTTCCAGCATCCCCAATGCCGGCGTGGGCCTCGCCCGCCTGGAATTCATCATCAACAACACCATCGGCATCCATCCCAGGGCATTGCTGGAATACAACCAACTGCCAGATGAACTAAAGCAACCCATCAGCGCCCGTATCGCCGGCTATGACAGCCCGGTGGATTTCTACGTGGAAAAGCTCGTTGAAGGCATGGCAACCCTCGCCGCCGCTTTCCGCGACCACCCGGTGATCATCCGC
>DRLF01000317.1 GCA_011051425.1 Thiolapillus brandeum
ATGTGCCGATGAACGGGAGTAGTAGATGGTCCAGTCCAAAACCGCCCGCCCACGGTCAGGAACGGGTTTGGGCGTCAGCGCCATTCAGCCCAGAACTTGCCGCTATTGGAGTAACTTTCTAATTAAAGAGTAGAATATTTTTCTTTATGGCAATATCTATCCTATAATGTTAACTATGATTGATAATACAATTTCTCCTGAACTCCAGGAATTGGCTGGGCGTTTGCGCATGCGCCGCATCGCCCGTGGCGACCGCCAGTCGGACATGGCGGCACGTATCGGGGTGTCTGTGCCTACTTACCGCAGAATGGAGCGGGGTGACCCGGCTACTCCCATGGGTTACTGGGTCAAGGCCATGCGCCTGCTGGGAACCGTGGAACGCCTGGCCGATACCATTCCTGTCAGCCTGTTTGATGAGGATGATCTGAAAAACCGCAAACGGGTGCGGCGGCGAGCGGCATCCCGGTGAACGTCCGGCTCCAGGTCTGGCTACACTTGCCAGATGGACGGCGGGTGCAGGCAGGGGAACTGGTAGCGGTTTATAGGGACAACGGGGCCATCGATGGCCAGTTCCGTTACCTGTCGTCCTATCTGGACGATCCCGAAGCCTTTCCTCTGGACCCCGTAAACTTACCCCTGGTTCCCGGCCCCCAGGATGTGGGGCGTCCTCAGGCCGGCGTACACGGTGTGTTCGAGGATGCCCTGCCTGATGACTGGGGGCGGCGCATGCTGTGTCGCCAGTATGGGTTGTCCGACCACCAGGCCCGTCCACCTCATTTGCTTTCTCTCATGCGCGGTGATGTCATGGGGGCGTTGCTGTTTGCCAGGGAACATTGCCCCGTGCCGGAGACTGTCGAGCGGCCTCCGATGGTCTTGCAGGATCTTGCCCGGGCCGCCCTGGATTTCGAGAAGGGTGAATTGAAGGACAATGATCCCCTGCTGCCCTATCTCTACGGAGTGGGTACTTCCCCGGGTGGCGCCCGACCCAAGTTCCTGTTGGCCAGGGATGACGGCAAGCATTTCCTGGTCAAGCTGCCTTCCCTGCGTGACACAGTGCCCCTGGTTCCCATCGAGGCAGCCTGTCTGGCAACAGCAGCGGATTGTGGTTTTTCCGTGGCTCGATCCCGGCTGTTGGATGAGGGGCTGGCTCTGCTGCTGGTGGAGCGGTTCGATATCACCTCCCGGGGCGGGCGGCGACACATGGTATCGTTCAAGACGCTGCTCAATGCCGAACACCATTACAACAAGAGCTATCTTGATATCGCCCGCCTGCTGGAAATTCATTCCGCTGATCCTGGGTCGGACAAGGCGGCTCTGTTCCGGCAAATGCTGTTCAATGCCTGTATCGGCAACACCGACGATCACCTGAAAAACTTTGCCCTGTTGCATGATGAACATGGGTGGCGGCTGTCCCCAGCCTATGACCTGGTGCCCACCTTTCCCCTGCAGGCCAGAGCTGAACACGTGTTGCGTTTCAACCTGGACAACCGGCGTCCTGACTGGATCAACGTGGAACAGCTGGGCCGTGCCTTTGGTTTCTCGACCGTGAGGACCCGTAACCTGATCGAACAGGTGCTGACGGGATTGTCCGGACTGGAGGGGCAGTTGCAACAGTGTGGGGTTCCCGAGGAAACTGCCCTTTCCCTGCTCCGTCATGTGGCAACCTATATCCGTCAATACCACTGAATCAGCAGATGCGGTATTGCCGGGGCAGGCAGCAGGCTGACGGCGTGATCTGTTACGCATCAGATCACGCCAGTCCCACGATCCTACTGGCGCTTGCGTGTGTACACCTCCCCATCACTTGACTTGAACTTCCTGGCAATAGAATGACCTGCTTGCCGGTCTATTGATGTAAGCGCAGGCCAATCGATCGGTCCGTGCAGCAGGATGTTGCTGAATCCTGAATATCCCACCAACAGGAGCGAATCATGCCCCAGGTGCACCACAGGGAAATCACCATTGAAAAGATAGCGTGTCCCCTGCACGTCATCGCGTTGAAGAAGGGGCTCAGTGAACTTGATATTGCTGATGTCCTGAAAGTCATCGTGGGAGGAGAAAATATCGCGCGGGAACTGACCTCTGCCGGCCTGGCAATGGGGCATTGGGTTGAAGCTGTGAAGGAAAACAGCCAGGCCGTTCTGTATGTGCAGAAAAAAGGGTGACTGAATGCATACCAAATCGACAAAGACGGCCGCCGAACTGTTTGTTGAATGCCTGGAGAATGAAGGCGTGGAATATATCTTCGGTATTCCCGGTGAAGAGAATCTGGCCTTTATCGATGCTTTGCTGGACAGCAGCATTCGGTTTGTGACGGTGCGCCACGAGCAGGGGGCTGCCTTCATGGCGGATGTATATGGCCGGCTGACCGGCAGAGCCGGCGTGTGCCTGGCTACGCTGGGTCCCGGCGCCACCAACCTGGTGACGGGTTTCGCCGATGCCAACATGGACAGGGCTCCTGTTGTCGCCATCGCCGGGCAGGGTGCCACCACGCGTATGCACAAAGAGAGCCACCAGGTGCTTGATCTGGTCAACCTGTTCAAGCCCATATCGAAATACAGCGTGAACGTGCTGGAACCGGAAAATGTTCCGGAAATCATCCGCAAGGCATTCAAGGATGCCCAGGCCGAAAAACCCGGAGGCTGCTTCATATGCCTGCCTGAAAACATCGCCGGCGGCGAAGTTACGGATGATCTTGTGCCGCTGAAGGTGCAGGGGCCTCTGCCTGCATTCCCTAATCCGGACAAGATCCGGCAGGCAGCCGATGTCATATCACAGGCACGACACCCGATCATCATGGCGGGCAATGGCGTGGTGCGGGCCCATGCACAGGAAGCCCTGTTGCGCTTTGCTGAACGGCTGAATATTCCGGTGAGCCAGACGTTCATGGCCAAGGGTTGCATGCCGTTTGATCATCCACTCAGCCTCGGCAGCGTGGGTCTGCAGGCCCACGACTATGTTGCCTGTGGTTTTGATCATGCTGATGTCATCATTTGCGTGGGTTTCGATATGGTGGAATACCATCCCAGCCTGTGGCACCCCGGTAAGGACAAGAAGATCATTCACATTGACCGCTCCTATGCCGAGGTCGATGCGCACTACATTCTTGAGGCGGGCGTGATCGGTGAAATCGGCAGCTCGCTGGCACAGATAGCCGAGCTGGCCAGCCCGCAGAAACAACGCTGGGCCGGCTCGTTGCGCGAGAGCATCGTCAGGGAGCTGCAGGACTACGCGGACAATGACAGTTATCCGATCAAACCCCAGCGGATTCTGAACGATACCCGCCAGGTCATGGGGCGTAGCGACATCCTGATTTCGGATGTGGGCGCGCACAAGATGTGGATCGCCCGGCTCTACCGCTGTTACGAGCCGAATACCTGCATCATTTCCAATGGTTTTGCTTCCATGGGTATCGGCGTTCCGGGAGCCATGGCAGCCAAGCTGGCCAATCCGGATAAGCGGGTGATGACGATTACGGGTGATGCCGGTTTCATGATGAATTCCCAGGAAATCGAAACCGCCCTGCGCTGGAACATCGCGATGGTCATCATGATCTGGAACGACAGTGAGTACGGCCTGATCAAATGGCACCAGCAGCGCCATTTCGGGCGCACAGGGC
>DRLF01000318.1 GCA_011051425.1 Thiolapillus brandeum
CGCACTTGTTTTCGTTGAGCCCGAATCGGAACATGCCGCTGCCGCAGTAACCGCCGGCATGAGCATGACCGGTTTGCGCGCCACCAATTTCTCTTCCTCCCAGGGCGTGGCCTTCATGCACGAATCCCTGTATGCCGCCGCCGGCAAGCGCCTGCCCTATGTGCTCAACATCGGCTGCCGCGCCATCACCAAGGCCAGTCTCAACGTACATTGCGGGCACGATGACTTTCACTGCATCGATGACACGGGTTTCTTCCAGCTGTTTGCCAGGGATGCCCAGAGCGCGGCCGATCTGAATCTCATTGGACGCAAGATCGCGGAGCTGTCCCTGACCCCGGCTGCTGTTGCACAGGACGGATTTCTCACCACCCACCTGATCGAACCGCTGCAGGTGCCGGAACGGGAACTGATCAGTGAATTCCTGGGCAGACCGGAAGATGAGATCGAATGCCCTACCCCCGCGCAAAAACTGCTGTTTGGCGAGACCCGTCGCCGGGTCCCGGCAATCTGGGACGTGGACAATCCCATGCAATCCGGCGTTGTGCAGAACCAGGATGCCTATATGCAGACACAGGCCGCCCAACGTCCCTATTTCTATGACCATATTCCGCAGATCGCCGAACAGGTGATGGCCGAATATCACGAACTCACCGGCCGCCGTTACGGCCGCATCAACAGCTTCGATATCGAAAAAGCCGACTACGTCATCGTGGGCATGGGATCCATGGTGGTCCAGGCAAGAGGCGTGGCTCAATACCTGAAGAAAACCCGCAAGCTGAACGTGGGCGTGGTGGACATTGCCATGTTCCGCCCCTTCCCCGGTGATCTGCTGGGAAAGGCACTCAGGGGCAGGAAAGGCGTGGTGGTCCTGGAACGCACGGATCAGCCTCTGGCGGAAGACCTGCCACTGATGCGTGAAGTCCGGGCCGCGCTATCCAAGTGTGTCGAAAACGGTCAGTCACAGAGCGACAAACCCTACCCTGCCTACGCCAGTTACAGCAGCCTGAAAGACCTGCCGCGGCTGTATTCGGGCGCCTACGGCATGGGTTCGAGGGATCTGCAGCCGGAAGGACTCATCGGCGCCATCGAAAACATGCTCCCCGACGGGCCACACCGGCCATTCTTCTACCTGGGTATCGATTTCGTGCGCGAGGCAGCCAACCCCAAGCAGGAAATCCATATACAGGACCTGCTGGATGCCTATCCCCATATCGGCGATCTTGCAATCAGGGGATCGGAAAACCCCAACCTCATGCCGGAGGACTCCATCACCGTGCGCATGCATTCCGTGGGGGGCTGGGGCGCCATCACCACCGGCAAGAACCTGGTCATGACCCTCTACGACCTGCTGGGATGGGAAATCAAGGCCAACCCCAAGTACGGTTCGGAAAAGAAAGGACAACCCACGACTTACTACCTGGCTGTGGCACCCACGCCCATTCCTCTGAACTGTGAATACAAATACGTGGACGTGGTGCTCAGTCCGGACCCCAACGTTTTTGGACATTCCAATCCCCTGGCGGGTCTGAAGCAAGGCGGCACCCTGATCATACAATCCTCGCTGACAGACGAGGCCGAAGTCTGGGCCAGCTTCCCCCGCTGGATGCAACAGCAGGTCATCGAGAACGATATCCGGGTTTTCTACATCGACGGCTTCAGAATTGCCCGTGAAGAGGCATCCAACCCGGAACTGCAGCTGCGCATGCAGGGCAACGCTTTCCAGGGAGCATTCTTCGCCGGTTCGCCACTGATGGAAATAACCGGCATGGACGAAAAGAAACTGTTCACCGCCATCGAGAACCAGTTGCAGGCGAAGTTCGGCGCCAAGGGCAAAGGCGTGGTGGAGGACAACCTGCGCATCGTACGCCGGGGCTTCGATGAGATACATGAAATCACCAGCAGGCAGGTCAATGTACATGCCGCACGTGAACTGAAACAGGAAATCAACCTGCCGGTACTGCTAAAAAAGCTGCCTCAGGGCAACGGCGCCATAGCCGACATACACCGTTTCTGGGAACAGACCGGCAGTTTCTACGCCCAGGGACAGGGATCGGACAACCTCGCCGACCCGCATCAGGCACTGTCTCTGGTGCCGGCTGCCACCGGCGTGTACCGCGACATGACCCAGATACGCTTCGAATACCCGAAATGGGTGGCTGAAAACTGCACGGCCTGCGGCGACTGTTACACCATCTGTCCTGACAGTTCCATTCCCGGCCTGGTGAATACGGTATCCGAAGTGTTCTCAACGGTTATCGACCGCATAGAGACCGGCGGCACACCCACAGTCTACCTGCGGCGGGAAAGCCGCAAGGTGGAAAAGCGTTTGCGTGAACTGCTCAACACCCTGGACGAAAGTGTCAGTGTCCGTGAAGTGCTGGATCAGGCCATCCTGGAAACACTCGGCAATGCCCAAACCGAAGAAAGCAACCGGGATGCACTGGAAAACGAATTCGCGCTGTTCATGGACAAACTCGGCAGCTTTGAATTTGCTGTAACCAAGCCCTACTGGAACAACCGGGAAAAGAAAGCACCGAACAGCGGTGGCCTGTTTTCCATCACGATCAATCCCTACACCTGTAAAGGCTGTATGGAATGCGTGGATGTCTGTGATGACGAAGCGCTGGTGGCCACCCCTCAGGACGAAGCCGCCATTCAGCGGTTGCGCGATGACTGGAATTTCTGGCTGGACCTTCCCACGACAAACGAGAGCTTCAGCCGCATCGACGACCTCGACGAAAAGATCGGCGCCCTGGAAACCCTGCTGCTGGACAAGGAGACCTACGCATCCATGGTCTGCGGTGACGGCGCCTGCTTGGGTTGCGGAGAAAAGACCAACATCCACCTGTTCACCGCTACGGTGACCGCCCTGATGCAGCCGCGGGTGAAAAAGCATCTTGCACGGCTGGACGATCTCATCGCCCGGCTGGAACAGCATATCCGCCTGAAGCTTGCCGAAGGTGTGGATCTGCGCAATCTCGATGTGCTGAATGAGATGACAGATAGCACAGAAGAAGACCTGACTCTGGCGAAACTTTCCGAAACCGTCGATCCGGGACACGAAACCACGCTGGTGGACAAGGAATGGCTGAAACACATGACGGCCGTACTGGAAAAACTGCGGGACCTGCACTGGCGTTACCGGGAAGGCCCCACACAGAACGGACGTGCGGAAATGGGCATCGTCAACTCCACCGGCTGTACCTCCGTGTGGGGCTCCACCTATCCCTTCAACCCTTATCCCTTCCCCTGGACCAGTCACCTGTTTCAGGACAGCCCTTCCATGGCCATGGGCCTGTTCGAAGGTCACATGACCAAGATGGCGGAGGGTTTCAAGGCCATTCGCCTGGCGGAACTGGAACTTCAGGGCAAATACAATCCCGCCGAGCACGATGCGTGGCTCGCCCGGTTCGACTGGAAGGCGTTCAGTGAAGACGAGTGGCAGCTCTGTCCGCCCGTGGTTTCCATCGGTGGCGACGGCGCCATGTTCGATATCGGCTTCCAGAATCTGTCCCGGGCACTGGCATCGGGCATGCCGGTAAAGATCCTGATTCTCGATACGCAGGTCTATTCCAACACCGGTGGCCAGGCCTGCACTTCCGGTTTCGTGGGCCAGGTGGCCGACATGAGCCCCTATGGAAAAGCCATGAAAGGCAAAGAGGAAATCCGCAAGGAAATCAGCCTTATCGGCATGGCTCACCGTACATCCTTCATCCTGCAGGGCTCTCCCAGTAATACGACCCATCTCATCGAAGGCTATATCGATGGTCTGAACAGCCGCCGGCCTGCACTGTTCAACATCTATTCCACCTGTCAGCCCGAACACGGTGTCGCCGATGATGCTACGGCAAGACAATCGAAACTTGCGGTTGAATCCCGGGCCTTTCCGCTGATGAAATTCGATCCCGATGCCGGTGAAACCCTGGAAGAATGCCTGGACCTGGAAGGCAATCCCGCGCCGGGGGAAGACTGGCCATCCTATACCCTGAACTACGTGGATGAAAACGGTCAGGCCAGCACCATGACCCTGCCGGTCACCTTCGCGGATTTTGCAGCCAGCGA
>DRLF01000319.1 GCA_011051425.1 Thiolapillus brandeum
GCTCGATGACCACCGAGCCGGTGATCACCGCCGCCGTGGCGGGGCCCAGGAAAGACACCACGGGCAGCAGGGCGGGCTTGAGAGCGTGACGCAGAATCACCACCCGCTCCGGCAGGCCCTTGGCCCGGGCGGTGCGTATGGGGTTGCTGCGCAGCACTTCGATCATGCTGCCGCGCATGAGCCGGGAGATGTAGGCGATCTGCGGCAGGGCCAGTCCGATGATGGGCAAAATGGTGTTGCGGAATGCACCGTCGTTCCAGCCACCGGCGGGCAGCCATCCCAGGTACACGGCGAAGATCAGGATCAGGATGGGCGCCAGCACAAAGTTGGGTATGGAGATGCCGGTCATGGCCAGGGTCATCACCGAGTAGTCCGTGGCGCTGTTCTGGCGCAGTGCGGCCAATGTTCCCAGACCCACGCCGATGAGCAGGGCGATGGCGATGGCGCTCAGACCCAGACGCAGGGAAACCGGAAAGCCCGTGGCGATGAGTTCGTTGACTGAATAGTCCTTGTACTGAAAGGAAGGACCGAAATCCCCCTGCATGATATCCAGCAGGTAGCGGCCATACTGCTGTATCAGGGGCTCATCCAGGTGATACTTCCTGTCCAGATTGGCCTGGATCTCCGGTGGCAGGGATTTCTCCGTGTCGAAAGGGCCGCCCGGTGCGGCACGCATCATGAAGAATGCCAGCGTCAGCAGAATGAGCAGGGTGGGTATGGCGCCCAGCAGCCTTTTCAGGGAGTAACGCAGCATCTATTTCTTCAGGCCAATGAACTCGAAGAAAGGCTCCAGAGAACGCTTGCGCTGCAGGAAGGCGCGGATCGAGTTTTCGATCTCCCGCGAGCCACCAGTGGCATAGATTTCCTTGCGCAGGCGCATGCCTGTTGGCTTGTCCATGAGGCCGCCGGGCGCTTTCTTGAATACCGAAGCCATGTCAGCGGAGATGGCATCTGCCCAGGCATAGCCGTAGTAGCCGGCATCGTAGCCGCCACCCAGGTGACCGAAAGAAGCGATCAGCCCGCTTCCCGGCGGCACTGGCAGATAGACATCGCTGACCACCTTGTTGGTGACATCCACGACATTCTCGAATACCTTGGGATCCGTAGTCATGTGGATGGTCAGGTCCAGCAACCCGTACGCCAGCTGGCCACGGTAGTGGGTACCGATGGTAGCCAGGCGGACTTCTTCGAGCTTGTTCAGCACGTCAGTGGGGATTTTGCTCTTGCCGTCGCGGTAATCCACGGCGAAGCGGTCCAGCACCTTTTTGTTGCGCACCCAGTTTTCCAGCATCTGGGAAGGCGCTTCCACGAAATCCCTGGGCACGGAAGTGCCGGAGAATTCCATGTAGTTTGCCTGGGTCAGCACGTTGTGCAGGGCGTGGCCGAACTCGTGGAACAGGGTTTCCACGTTGTCATAGGTGAGCAATGAGGGTTTGCCGTTGCTCGGCGGTGGAAAGTTGCAGATAAGGGCGGCCACCGGGCGCTGGTATTTTCCGTTGGGCAGTCGCTTTGCGGGGGTCACGTCGAACTGGGCAAAGTGATTGTACTTGCCGTCCCGGGGAAACATGTCCATGTAAATCAGTCCCATGGGGGCGCCACTGCTGGCGTCGGAAACTGCGTACAGGCGCAGGTCGTCGATCCATTTGTAGGGGGCTTCCACGGGTTCGATGCGGATGCCGAACAGCTCTTCGAAAATGGAGAACATGCCGTTGAGGGTGTTTTCCAGTTCGAAATAGACCTTGAGCTTGTCTTTGTCGACCTGGTAGCGGGTCTTGGTCAGCTGGTGCTTGTAGTAGCCTACATCCCAGTAATTGATCCTGGCATCGGCTTTACCGGTTTCTTTTGCTTTTAGCCTGGCAAAGGTGTCCAGTTCTTCCTTGAATTTGGGTGCCAGTCCCTTGTTGAGCCGCTGGAGAAAATCCCAGGCGGTCTTGCCGTTCTTCGCCATCTTGATTTCGATGCGGTAGTCCGCCCAGTTGTCGTATCCCAACAGCTGGGCGATTTCCGCACGGGTCTTGAGTATGTCGACGAACAGGGGGGTATTTTCTTTCAGCACCCGGCTGGCACGCGCGATGGACAGGCGCTTCCGGGTGTCCTCGTGCTTGGCGTTGCGCAACACTTCTAGAACCTGCCAGGTGACGTTGGCGTTCACGCGGTACTTGCCGTCCTTGCCCAGCACTTCCTTGTTGTTGAGAAAATCCTCGTCGACGCCTTCGAGTTCCTCCCGCGTGAATTCCACCAGCGGTTTGGCGGCGGATATGTTGCGCTGGAACTTGAGCCCGAGTTCGTTCAGCCGGTTTTTCAGCATCTGCAGCCTGTCGCGCTGTTCCTTTGGCAGATCCATGCCATTGCGGCGGTAGTCCCTGAGTACGGTCTTGAGATACATGGCGTCTTCACCACTGACGCTGGGATGGGTATCGGCGACAGCTTTCACGGCCTCGTACACATCGCGGCGGAAGCTGGTGTCCACGAACCAGGTTTCCAGGCGCTGTATGGCTTGGGTGGCGATATCACGCATCTCTTTCGACGTGCTGGTTTCCTGGATGACGCTCATGCGGTTGGCCGCGGCTGAGACGGGGAAATTGGCATAGTCCAGGGCTTTTATGGTGTTGTCGAAAGTGCGCTGTTCCGGCTTGAGGGCAACGATGGCATCCAGACGCCGGTTGCCCACGGACATGGCCGTTTCCATTGTCGCCTGTATCTGGGCGGGGGTCTTTTCCCAGAGGGGCAGGCCAAACACCACGTTGGCCTTGTCTGCAGCCTGGTGGTAATCATCAAGCTGCCGGACGGTGGTGTCAGCCAGACCTGTAATGCACAGGAGGCTGAGACTCCCTGCCATGATGAAAGAGCGTGCTCGTAATGTCTGACGCATGATGGGTCCCTGTCCTAGTGTTTGAAAATGTAGAGGTCTTTGGTGTAATTGTGATCCAGCACGTTGGGCACGTAATTGCCTACCCAGGGTTTGATCAGATGACTGGAAACATAGGAATAGATAGGCATGACGGGATGATCCCGCAACACCAGTTCCTCTGCTTTGTGCATGATGTCGAAGCGCTTCTGCGGATCGGTTTCCGTGCTCGCCTGCTGCAGCAGGGCATCGTACTCGGAATTGACATAGGCTGAGTCGTTCAGGCCATGCTTGCTGTGCAGGATCTCCATGAAGTTGTAGGGATCGTTGTAGTCGCCGATCCAGCCGGCGCGGAACACCTGGGTGACCTGTTTCTGCTTGCGGTTTTCCAGGAACACCTTCCATTCTTCATTCACCAGCCGGGTTTTCACGCCCAGGGTCTGCTTCCACATGGCAGCGATGGCAATGGCCAGCTTCTTGTGGTTTTCACTGGTGTTATAGCGTATTTCCACCGTGAGGGGATTGGAGCGGGAATAACCGGCTTCCTTGTACAGCCTGCGGGCTTCTTCAACACGCTTTTTCTGTGACCAGTCGGCGTAGTCGAAACGCGCTGCCTTGTAGCCGCTGATACCGGGGGGCACCCAGGAATACAGCGGTTTTTCCCCGCGGGCGATGACTTTGTCGGTAATGATTTCGCGGTTGATCGCCATGGACAGGGCGCGGCGCAGCTTGAGGTTGTCCTTGAAAGGCGGTCTGGTCAGGTTGAAACCAAAATAGTAGCTGCCAAGATAGGGAGAAATCTGCAGCTCGTCCGCGAGATTCTTCCTGATCCACTTGATCTGCTGACTGGGCACCTCTTCGGTGCGGTCGATTTCCCCGGCGCGGTAGCGTTTTAGCTCCGTGGACTGGTCTTCGATAGGATAGTAGTACACGGTATCGATGATCGTGTCGTCATTGTCCCAGTAATTGGGGTTGCGCTCCAGCTTGATGTGGGACTGAACCACCCACTCTTTCAGCACATAGGCGCCGTTGGAAACCATCTTGCCCGGACGGGAGAACTGGCCGCCATAGGCTTCCACGCTGGCCCTGTGCACGGGATAGGTGCTGGAATGATTCAGCAGGCCAAGGAAATAAGGGGTACTGGCCTTGAGACGGATTTCCAGTGTGTAGTCGTCCAGCGCCTTTACGCCAAGGTTTTCTACCGGCTGTTTGCCCGCGATGACGTCCTCGGCGTTGAGGATAGGCGCAAGAATCTGGGAATACTTGGATGCCGTGGCCGGGTCTACCGAGCGCCGTAATCCATAGACGAAGTCATGGGCGGTCACCGGGTCGCCGTTGGACCACTTTGCATTCTTGCGGATGTGAAAGACATAGGTCTTGCCGTCGTCGCTGATTTCCCAGGATTCGGCAGTGCCGGGGATGACCTTGCCGTCCGGCGCTTCGATGGTCAGGCCTTCATAGAGATCCCGGAGGATGTTGGACGAAGGCACACCTTCGGCCTTGTGGGGATCCAGCGTCTGCACTTCGGCACCATTGCCGCGGTGCAGAACCTGCTCTTTGGCAAGATTTTCCGGGCGCGGGACAGCGGCACCGGAATACAGCAGGGCGGCGAGCATCAGCAGCATCAGCCTGTTCATAAGCAATCCTCGGGAAGATTATTGGTATTGTCGGGGCGGTCTGCCATTCGGCGTTGAACGGTGCTGTTCAGGTAAGGAAACAGCCATCTTACAGGGTCCTCACCACGGTGAGTTCCTGGCCGGGTTTCAGTCTGTCGCCGGCAAGCTGGTTCCACTTTTTCAGGTCGGTGATCTTGACCCCGAACTGCTTGGCGATGGCGTACAGGGAATCGCCTTTCCTTACGTGATAGCGAACCTTTCTGTTGCTGCTGGAAGCGACGTTGACCGAAGCAGCGGCAGTGCTGCCTGACAGGGGGATCATCAGGTGGGCGCCGGCACGGATGCGGTGGTTCTTCAGGTTGTTGGTCTGCATCAGTGCCTGTACGCTGACGCCAAAATGCCTGGCGATCCGGCCAAGATTGTCACCGCGCCGGATGCGGTAACGTGTCCAGCGCAGACGCTGGTCTTCGGGTAGTGTGGCGAGTTTTTCGGAGAATTCTTCCGCCTTGTCTGCGGGAAGCAGCAGGTAGTGGGGACCATCGGGGTGAGTGGCCCAGCGGTTGAAACCGGCATTCAGCAGCAGCAGGTCCTCAGTCTTCATCCCCGCCAGTTTGGCTGCCACCTTGAGGTCGAGCTGCTCGCCGATGGGAACCCTGACGAAACGCAATTCGTTCTCGATGGCAGGCAGTACCATACCGTACCGCTCAGGTTGCCTGATGATGTGAGACAGCGCCAGCAGACGGGGAACATACTGCCGTGTCTCCGCCGGCAGGTCCAGCGACCAGAAATCGGTGGGCTTGTCCTGTTCAAGATTCTTTCGGAGGGCTCTGGCAACGGTACCTCCTCCGGCATTGTAGGCGGCGATGGCCAGCAGCCAGTCGTCATCGAAGCGTTTGTACAGTTTTTGCAGATAGCCCAGTGCTGCTTCGGTGGATGCGACAGGATCGCGGCGGGCGTCATACCACCAGTCCTGCTTCAGGCCGAAGTAACGGCCGGTGGCGGGCATGAACTGCCACAGCCCCGCCGCGCCGTGGCGTGAATAGGCGGTAGGACGAAACCCGCTTTCAACGCCGGGCAGCAGTGCAATTTCCGAGGGCATGCTGCGTTTTCTGACTTCCTGCAGAATATGGTAGAGAAACGGCTCGCCTTTTTTCAGCTGCCGGGTAAGGGAGTCTCCCCGGTCCACGAAGATCTGTATTTCCCGCTCGATATTGGCGTTGTCTATATCCTGAAGCTGAAACCCACTGGCGAGCTGCTGCCACAAAGTCGGATTCTCGGGTGTTGCAGGAATTTCAGGTTCCGGTGCCGCAAATTCCTCGAGCAGCTCGTCAATATTTGTGGTCTCAGGTTCAGGGATTTGGGCCGAAACCTGGGGCGTCTGTTTCTCAGGGTTGCTGACGCAACTGGCGAGCAGGATGAGAAACGGCAGTAGAAGCAGGATCCGATACGTCATAAGAAGTGTTGTGCCAACATCCGAAAAACCTATAAATTCCGTCAACTATACGAAAATCCCCGCCATTATTCCACTGTAAAAACGGTCCCAGGAACCGTGTCCGGTATCAAAGACGAAGGTTCACAAGCCGGCATAAAGCTCTACAATAGCCGGCATGAGCAATGGTCTTGATTACAGGCATCAGGTAGCCGCGCTGAATCAGTGGTTCGGGACCGATCTGGGTGAAATGGTGCTGGCGCAGGAATCTCTTGTACTGCAAGAGCTTGCAAAAACGCTTTTTGGCTATTATCTGCTGGAGCTGGGACTGCTGTGCCGGCCCCTCGATTACATGCAGTTCTCTCCTATCCGCAGCAGGGTGCGGGCAGGTCCCTGTCACGATGAACACAGTGAACTGGTGACCCTGCCTGAACAACTGCCTCTGGCCGGGGATACCATCGACGCGGTGGTTCTTCCCCATACGCTGGATTTTGTGGTGGATCCCCGTCAGGTGTTGCGGGAGGTCGAGCGCATCCTCATTCCCGAAGGGCGGGTGATCATCACCGGTTTCAATCCCTACAGCCTTTGGGGGTTGTGGCGCCTGATGCCCGGTTCGTCACGCCACCTTCCCTGGAAGGGGCATTTCATCCCTTATGCCCGGCTGCATGACTGGCTGTCCCTGCTGGGCTTCGATGTGGAACAGACGCAGACCCTGCTGTTTCGGCCTCCCTGGAAAAAGGCTTTCCTCAAGCAGCGTTTTCCACGTCTGGACCGGATGGGACAGCGCTTCTGGCCCTGGTCTGCCGGTGTGTATGTTATCGTTGCCGTGAAAAGGGTATCCACTCTGACGCCCGTGCGCCCACGCTGGCGCCTGGAGCGGAAGCTGGGCAAGGTGGCGGTACAGCCCCTGGCCAATTGTTCACAGGGCAAACTGGAAAAATGAGCAGTAAGACAGTAACGCTGTATACGGACGGAGCATGCAAAGGAAACCCGGGGCCGGGCGGCTGGGGTGCGCTGTTGCGCTATGGCGAAGTCGAAAAAGAGCTCTGGGGCGGTGAGGAAGCCACTACCAACAACCGCATGGAACTGCAGGCGGTCATCGAAGGGCTGTCTGCCCTTACGCGGCCCAGCAGCATCACTATCGTTACCGATTCCCAGTATGTGAAGAATGGCATGACCCAGTGGATCCACAACTGGAAGCGCAACGGCTGGAAAACGGCAGCCCGCAAACCGGTCAAGAATGCCGACCTGTGGCAGCAGCTGGATGCGCTGGTACAGAAGCACGACGTGCACTGGGAATGGGTGAAAGGCCACAGCGGCCATCCTGAAAACGAACGCGCAGATCAACTCGCCAACCGGGGTATCGAAGAACTGGCATGAGCAGACAGATCGTACTGGATACGGAAACCACCGGACTGGAGCCCTCACAGGGCCACAGGATCATCGAGATCGGTTGTGTGGAACTGATCGAGCGCCGTCCCACGGGCAACGACTTTCACCAGTATCTGCAGCCGGACCGGGAAATCGACGCGGGCGCCGTGGAAGTGCATGGCATCACCAACGAATTTCTTGCCGACAAGCCCCGGTTTGAAGATGTGGTGCAGGATTTCATGGATTATGTCCAGGATGCCGAACTGATCATCCACAACGCACCTTTTGACGTGGGCTTCATCAATGCGGAGTTGAAGCGACTGGACGGCTGGGACAGCCTGGAAAGCTATTGCAGCGTCACCGATACGCTGGTGATGGCGCGCAAGAAACATCCGGGGCAGCGCAACAGCCTGGATGCGCTGTGTGGGCGCTACGACATCGACAACTCACAGCGTCAGAAGCACGGTGCGCTACTGGACGCGGAAATACTTGCCGAAGTGTATCTCGCTATGACCGGTGGACAGTCGGCGCTGTTCCTGGATGATGCTGACGGCGAATCCGGTAGTGGCGATGCACAGCAGATTCGCCGTTTGCCGGCGGATCGGCCGGCCCTGAAAATCGTGCGGGCCAGCAGGGAGGAGCGGGAGCAGCATCTGCAGTGCCTTGAAAATCTCGAAAAGAGCTCAGGCATCAAGAGCCAGTGGTAGGTTTGTAGGGGGATTCTTGCAACAGGGTGGAACCAAGCTGTTTTTCCGGGATCCAACGGGTGTTCTTTAATCGAAAGAGGGTGTTGACGATGAAGGCAGTCAGACTGCTGGCGTTTATATCACTACTCCTTGCGGGCTTCACAGTTACGGCGGCAGAACCGCTGGATGCTTTTCCGGCGGCGCAAAAAGGCATGGAGCGTTTTGTCATCGTGCTGCCCCAGCATGACAACGGGCAGGAAGATAAGCTGAAGGTGGAAATCATCGTCGGCCGGGAAATACTCACCGACGGCGTCAACCGGCAGCGCTTGGGAAACAGCATCGAACCCCGCTCACTGAAAGGCTGGGGTTACACCTATTACGAGGTTACCGGCTCCTCCGAAGTGATCAGCACGCTAATGGCTGCACCGGAGGCTGCGGAGAAAGTGAAGACTTTCGTGAGCGCGCCTTCCCTGTTTGTGCGCTACAATAGCCGTCTGCCGATCGTGGTGTATGCGCCGGCGGGTTACGAAGTCCGCTATCGTTTCTGGCAGGCGGGTGAAGAAATGATGGCGGAAAAGAAATAACGGCACAGATCTGCAGCCGCCAGCGGGCGATGCAGGTGAAAAAGGCCGCCAGATGAATCGTCTGGCGGCCTTTTGTGTCTAGGGATGGACGGTATGCCGTAGCGAGCCAGGGATGGCGGTACGGCGCATTTCCTGAAGAGGAATGCATACCCCGCAAAGAGCCGGGGCAGGTGTGGCGTCAGGCCACTTTGCGCGGTTCCTCGGAGGATACGGCTTTTTCACTCGCGGAAGGACGCAGGGGATCGGCGCCGATGGTGCCGGTCAGCGTCTTGAGATAGTCCGGGCTGCGTAACATGTCCAGCCGGGCTTGTGCCTCTGTGAGCCGTTCGGGAATGTTCAGGCGCTGAGCCTCGTCTTCATAGCCGGGCTGGCTGAGAAAAGCTTCCAGCGAATTGATATGCCGCTCCCACAGGGCGATGTCGCGCTGCTGCTTGACCTTCAGCCGCTCGTGATACCAGTCGGATTCCAGCAGGTACTCACGGGTGAACATGGCGCGGATGTCGGGATGGTGCGCATCCTTTCCTTGGTATTCGCCGTTGGCCATGATGTACAGCAGCGCACGCAGGGGCGGGCAGGCTTCTTCGACACTGCCGTCGTCGAGGTAGCGCTGCGCTACCTTGCGCTGGGCTTCCACGATGTTGCCCACGCCGTCGGCAAACACATCCATATCCTGGGTTTCCGGCTTCAGGATTTCATCGGTAAACACCTGGTTGGGATTGTCAAAGATCTTTCCGAGGAAGCCGTGCACGAAACGGTCGGTGATGCGGTAGCCCAGACGGCTGGCCAGCACCTTCTCACCCTTGTGATCGAAGTCGTTCAGGGGTTCGAGATAGCCGTGTTCGATCAGCGCCTGGGGGTCGCTCTGGCTGCTGTGCAGGCGGGCCCAGATTTCCGGAATCAGCAGGCTGATGTCGTGGTCGACCCGCAGGTCCGGTCCGATGAAGCCGGCAGAGCTGGAATAGCCCGCATAACCGGTGAGGATGAACGATACCAGGGCATTGTTCAGGTCTGCGGTAGGACGCAGGGCATTGAAAGGACCCTTGGTCAGTGCACCTTCACTGCCCGCACCCGTGGTAGAGGGAGACTTGCCGGTGAGGGAGCAGATGAAATCCATGAACAGCTCCGGCAGTTCCTGGTAGTGGATAGGGTTGTACACCGCCAGCGGGCGAATGCCGGGCTCCGGGGGATTGTTGCGCCGGCCCGCCAGTACCGCATCCACAGGCTGGCATATTGCCTGCTCCAGGGGCAGCTTGCGGTGCAGGCGCGCGCCTATTTCCGCGACATACTTGCGGATGGGGTTGAGCAGGTCTGGGCGGGTCTGCAGGTAACGGGGGTTCTTGGAAGGCTCGCCGTCCACCAGTCGTGGATGGGCGGAGGAAACCACATAGCCTTTCCCTTTCCTGTAGACCGATTCCAGCAGCTTGCGCATGGGTGGCGTAAAGCTGCACAGTGTCATCACGTCTTCCACGACGGCCGCAAGCGAGTCGCCGTGCAGGGGTTCGTAGTTGGCCAGAAAGTTACCGGGCTTGGACATGTCCAGCTCAGTCTGCTTGTCATAGCCGGGAATCACCGCATCGTCGGGGCGCTGGAACAGGCGGTATTCGCAGTTCTTGACCAGCTTTACGCTGTGGGTCTGGTCTTCTGCACCGGGACGGCAGTCGGCGATATTGCGTGCGGGTACAACGACGGACGCGCTGATGTCGTCTTCCATCTGCACTTTTTCCGCGGCGATGAAATCCTGGCGCACCTTGAATACCCGCCACTTGTTGGCGCGGTCGAAACCCACGCGCAGGTAGGAGGCGATAACCTTGCGGTCGTGCAGCTTGAGTTCATGTCCGGGGGCGCCGTCCACCATGTCCACGGTGAGGTGCTCACGCCAGCGGTTGCCCCATTCCTGACGGTAGAAGCGCTTGATCATCAGTACCAGGGCGAGAATGCGCGGCGGGATGGAATCCAGCCATTCGTTGTATTCATCGGTGTAACTGGATGAGGGCGTCAGCAGCTTGATGACCGAGCCCAGGCTGCGCTCTTCGCTGAGTGGCTTGCGTGTGGGGTCGCGGTCCTCGTCTGCGTGCTCGGGGCGGAAGCGGTTGCTGTAGTCGCGGTCGAAGATTTCCTGCACCCGGTCGAGATCGGCCTGCAGATCGTCCACGAATAGGGGCGAATAGATGACGGCATCATTGAGTGATTTGGAGATCTCGGATTTACCGCCGCCGGAAACCGTGCTGGGCTTGTGGCAGAAGGTGCCTTCGGGATCGGTGCCCACCAGCCGCCACGAGGGCGCACCTGGGTGTTTCTTCATTTCGATCTTGTAGCCGTTGGGCTGTACGTAGATCTTGCCGGGCTGCAGCCGGATCTTCTGTTTTTTGCCATCTTTCCACCAGGTGATGGTCTGCTTGTTCAGATCCATGCGCAGATCCTGGGGGACATAGATGACGTCCGGGAACTTCCTGTCGATGCCGTAGCCCTTGGACTTGACTTTCATGATCTGGCCATAGTTTCTGACCATTTCATCGAAGCTGTAGTTGGGATCCCGGGTGCGGCTGTCCACGCCGTATTCCTCACCGTGGTTACGGCGCGGGAAAGCCAGGGCGCCGCCGGCATGCTCCTCTTCGGCCAGGCCGAACAGGTTGGCGGAATAGCCGATCTGGGTCTTTACTTCCTTCTTGCAGTAGCCGTAGTAGTTGTCTGCGAGAATGGTGACGATGACGCCACGTTCGTCCCGTGCGGTGATCTTGAAGGCCTGACCGTCGTTGTACAGTTCATCTGCTTCTTTCCAGCACATGCCTTCACGGCGCTGGCGTTCGCTGGCATCTTCCCAGCGGGGCAGGCCCAGCTCCTTTTTGGTGAAGTTGACCAGATGCGGGGCAAGAATCACGCAGCCCGTATGGCCGGTCCAGTGTTCGATATCCAGGGCGGCATCGAACTTGGGCAGATAGGGGTTGCCACCGTTGCCGAAGATGCTTTCCACGAAATCCAGGTTGCTCACCAGGTTGCCGGGTGCGAAGAAGCGGATCTCCATGGTCTTTTCAGCATCCATGCCGGGTATTTCCGGGCAGACCACAGGTCGCAGCAGCAGTGAGACAAACATGCGCGCCGGCGTTTCTTCTTCAGAAGTGAAGGGCAGGGTCAGCAGGGAATCGGGAGGGGTCATTGCATGGCCCAGCATGGCGGCGAACACTTTTCTGGGCACTGCTTTCTTGTCGCCGGGTATGGGCAGGCCATCTTCGGCAATGTGGAAGGAGCCTTTTGTGGTGCGACGGTCGCTGGCGGGGTTGTGCAATACCCCCTGTTTCACGCGATAGCTGGAGACGATGTCGGATTTGAACTCGTCCTTGCCCATGGGCAGAGAGAGTTCCCGGGCAACGCCGTGGCGGTCCAGTACAAAAGTATTGCTGGGGAGACGGGGCATTTCCACGTCGTCGAGGTCACCCAGGTAATCCTGCAGAAAATCTTCGATGCGCCGGTCCACGGGGCAGCGATAGTCGGTGAGCAGCCGGTTCTTTTCCCGGTACGTGCGCAACAAATCATCTGCGGTAGACAGAAAGGCGGTAGCATAGCCGTCGGCGCAGGTGGGCTGACCGGAAGAGGCCAGCTTCAGGTTGATGTACATGTGAAGCTTTTTTCGTTCTTCTTTTATACTGTTGTCTGGCAGATCCAGACCAAGAGCCCGCTGGAGATCCATGATCTCTACATACCTCCGGGTAGCACCAATACTTCCAGGTGCGTACCACTGTTCAATTGGACAATGAGCCGGTAAGGTTGCCCGAACTGGGCCTCAGGTTCAAGTATGAAACCCCGCTGAAACCCTTGCCAGAGTGCGTTTTTGTGCGGGATTTTATTGTTGTATCAATGAATAAGATTAACTACATGATTCGATTTCTTGGAAGGGTAATTGTCAGGGCTTTATGGAACTGAAGCAGAAAATTCAGGCGAGCTATCTGGCTGTGGTGATTATCTGGAGCACCACGCCACTCGCCATTCAGTGGAGCGGCAGGGGCGTCAGCTATCTTTTTGGGGTAACCGCGCGCATGGTCATCGGTCTTGCTGTCTGCCTGTTGCTGCTGCGCCTCATGAGATTACCCATGGACTGGCAGCGCAAAGCGCTGCTAACGTACCTGGCTGCGGGCCTGGGCATCTACGCGGCGATGCTTTGTGTCTACTGGGGGGCGCAGTACATCCCCTCCGGCTGGATTTCGGTGCTTTTCGGTCTGACGCCCATCGTGACTGGCGTCATGGCGCGGCGCTTCCTGGGAGAAAGAGCACTTGGCGGAGTGCGCCTTGTCGGTATATTTACTGGTATCATGGGGCTGGTGGTGGTTTTTTACGGGAGTCTGCATTTTTCCGAAAACGCGTGGTACGGTGTGGTTGCGCTGTTGTGCTCGGTTACGTTACATTCTGCCAGCACCGTCTGGACAAAATACCTTGGATTTCATGGTCATGGCCTGGTTATCGTGGCTGGCGGGCTGCTGGTGGCGGTGCCGCTTTATCTGTTGACCTGGTGGCTGCTGGAGGAACCCTGGCCTGTACAGATTCCGCTCAGAGCGATGGGCGCGATACTGTATCTTGGGGTAATTGCCACGGTGCTGGGATTTGCTGCCTTTTTTTACGTTCTGCGCCATGTGGATGCAACAAGGGTGGCATTGCTGACGTTGATGACGCCCATACTGGCCCTCTGGCTGGGCCGCTGGCTGAACGATGAAAGCCTGAGCTGGCCGGTGGTGGCGGGCACCGTGCTGATCCTGTCCGGGCTGTTGCTCTACGAGTTCGGCGAGCGCCGGGAAAACAGCCTGCGGGTATTGCCGCACAACTGAACAAGGGGGCATCGGGATGCCTGCCCCACAGCGAGAAAGATTACAGATACCGATATGCAAACAACAGTTTTCAGAAAATGGATGATACTGGCAGCCTGTTGCTGCATGCCTGCGGTATCACTTCAGGCTGCCCGTGTGATTGAACCCATTCAAACTGTATCCGAACCGCTGGGACTCGATCCCGGAATCGTGGCGCTGGGGGACAGACTTTTCCATGATCTGCGTCTGTCCAGAAACAACACGGTCAGTTGCGCGCACTGCCATCGGTTGAATGCCGGTGGTGATGATGACATGCCTGTTTCCATCGGCATCGAAGGCAAGGCGGGCGATGTCAACGCACCGACGGTTTTCAATCTCAATCTGAATATTGCCTTTTTCTGGGATGGCCGTGCTTCCACACTGGAAGAGCTGGTGGGCATGCCGCTGAAAGATGACAGGGAGATGGACACCGACTGGCCTGAAGTGCTGTCCAAACTGGGCAAGGACCGGAAAATGGTCGCTGATTTCGAGCGGCTGTTTCCTGGTAAAGGCATGACAAAAGAAACCATTGCGCGGTCCATCGCGGATTTCATGCGTTCCCTGGTGACGCTGGATTCCCCCATGGACCGGTGGCTGAACGGTGAGAAGGATGCTTTGACCCACGAGCAGCTGCGCGGCTACAGACTGTTCAAATCCTATGGCTGCGTGGCTTGTCATCAGGGTGAGGCGGTTGGCGGAAACATGTATGCCGGCATGGGCGCCTTCCAGGATTATTTCAGGGACAGGAAAAGGCCACTCACCATAGCGGACAATGGCCGCTTCAATGTCACCGGGGATGAAAGGGACAGGCATGTTTTCAAGGTGCCCGGTTTGCGTCTGGTGACACTGACTGCACCCTATTTCCACGATGCCGGCGCTGCCACACTGGAAGAGGCTATCGTCATCATGGGTAAATACCAGCTGGGCAGACAGATTCCGAAACAGGATGTGTCAGACATCAAGGCCTTTCTCGGCAGCCTGTTGGGTACGCACCCCAGGTTGGTTTCACCTTGAAGAAAACACTTGCGATACGCGGCGGGATGGCGCTGATCGTCGTTATCGTCATCATAGCGGCATCCTATCTCTATGAACGCAACGCTTCCTTCAGCGGGCAAAGTGCGATCTCCGATCTTCTGTTTCAGATACGTGAGCAGGACATACGGCTGGACCGGGATGTCGAACGTATCATCTCGTTCCGTCTGCCGCATTATGATTCCCTGGTGCAGTCCGGAAAGCAGCTGCAGGAACTCACTGCAGCGGCTGCAAGGCAGCAAAGGCTTATCAGCAGGAATTATCCTCCAGCATTCAGTGACGGTCTTTTCCGTTACCTTGATACGCTGAAGAAGAAACGCAGCTTCATCGAGCGCATCCAGCACCACATTGCGCTGGTGAGAAACAGTTTTCTTTACCTGCCGGGCCTGATTGAAGAGTGCACGACTGATGACAGTACACCCGAAAACAGGGATCTGCTGAACAGGCTGGTGATGGGTGTCTATACCCATTACCTGTTTCCCGACAAAGTGCTGATCAGCGATATCCGTGCACGGATGAGTGATATCCGCGCACATTCTCTCGCTGCGGGAAATCTGCTGCAGCATGTTGAAATCACCTTGGGCAATACAGAAAAAATTGAGCAGCTCAAGCAGCAGATGGACTCGATGGACAGCGACGAGCAGTTCGTGGAGTTGAGGAATCTGCTCAAAGAATACAGTCTTCGTGATGACCGCTATTCCGTATTGCTGGGCGTGATTCTGCTGCTGACAGTGCTGTTGCTGCTGATCTGGTTGTGGCGCACTCTCGAAAGACTGGACAGGGCGCGCCGTCTCGCCGAGCAGTCACATGAGCGTTTGCAGGATGCGGTGGAAAGTCTCGGCGAAGCGTTCGCCCTGTTCGACAGGGACGGCAGGCTGGTGCTGAACAATCAGACCTTCATCAGGTTCTATCCCTGGCTGAAAGGACTGTTGCGGCCGGGTGTCACGCTGGAACAGATTCGCAAATGGAATGCACCTCA
>DRLF01000320.1 GCA_011051425.1 Thiolapillus brandeum
GCTGGATGAGCTGGCAACGGAGTTTCTATACCGGCATGCTGTTGCTGGTCGCCGCTTCTCCCTGTGCGCTTGCCATCGGCACGCCGGCCGCCGTGCTTTCCGGCATTGCCCAGGCGGCCCGCAACGGCGTGCTGATCAAGGGCGGCGTGCACCTGGAAAACATGGGCACGATCAAAGTCATGGCTTTTGACAAGACCGGCACGCTCACCGAAGGGCGGTTCAGCGTCACAGAAATTCTTCCCATGAACGGTTCCACCACCGAAGAACTGCTGGCCACCGCAGCAGCAGTGGAACAACAGTCCAGCCATCCGGTTGCCGCAGCCGTTGTCGAGGCAGCAATGGAAAAGCAACTGTCGTTGCCCCGTGCAGGCAACCTCGAAAATGTTGCCGGCAAGGGCGTAATGAGCATGATAGACCGGAAACCCGTGCTGGTAGGCTCCATCAAGCTGTTTCAGGACACTGACTGGTATTCACTGGATAAGGATCTGGAAGACACGATCAGTCGCCTGGAGGCAGAAGGCAAGACCACCATGGCCGTGAGCCATGACGGGAAATTTCTGGGCATTCTCGCCCTGGCGGATACGCCCCGGCCCGGCATCCATCAGATACTGGACAAACTCCGCGAACTGGGCATTCAGAAGCTGGTCATGCTTACCGGTGACAACCAAAAGGTCGCCGAACAGATCGCCCGGCAGGTAGGCGTCACCGATGTGAACGCCGACCTGTTGCCCGAAGACAAACTCCTCGCCATCAACAAGCTCAAAGATGCCTATGGCACCGTGGCCATGACCGGTGACGGGGTCAACGACGCCCCTGCCCTGGCAACCGCCACCGTGGGTATCGCCATGGGCGGCGCTGGAACAGCCGTGGCGCTGGAAACAGCCGATATCGCCTTGATGGCGGACGACCTGGGCAAACTGCCCTTTGCTGTGGGACTCAGCCGCGCTGCCCGTCGCATCATCGTGCAGAACCTGGCGGTCTCTCTGGGTGTGATCCTCATGCTCATCATCACCGCACTGAGCCAGAGCATCGCCCTGACCGGAACCGTGATCATCCACGAGGGCAGCACCATCGTCGTGGTCCTGAATGCCCTGCGTTTGTTGCGTTACCGATAGCGGTGTAATATCGGGCACATATGAACCCGTTTTTTTTGGGAACAACCGACATGAGATATCCGCGACGCCCTGTCCTTGCCAGCCTCTTCTTCCTGCTGCCGTCGATAGCCCTGGCAGAAACACCCATCAAATCAGTCGACGAAGCCGGCAATGTCACTTACTCGGACAAGCCCGTGGAAAACGCTGTCTCCACCACCGTGGTTCCCGTCGATCCCGCGCTTGATCCCGAACGTGTTGAAGAGGCAAAAAAGCAGGTAGACAGGATCAAGGAGCAGGCAGATGCTGCCGAAAAGGCACGCAAGGAGGCCGCAGCGGAACGCCAGAAAAAAGAGGAAGCGGCAGCCCAGCGCAAAGCTGCCCAACCGGAAGTGATCATCATTCAGGAAGATCACGGGGGCTATCCGGTATACAACAACCCGCCCCTGATCACACCCCCTTCTCGCCCCAGGCCTCCCGCCCGGCCAAACCCACCTATCGGATCAAAACCGGACCACCCGGCCTACCGGCCACCGGGAAGCCGCCCACCCACCATATTGCCAGTCCCCCAACCGCGGTGAGCAGCTGGGATACAGTGCCTCAGTAGGCGCTTACCCGCCCGAACAACCAGGATCAGCGCCAGTCCGCCACACCACCCTAGAAATGAAATGGAAAACAGCCGGCAATCTTGCTATTTCATGGATTCCTAATATACTAATATGAAACAAGTGTCATTTCTTCGAGGTTACATCATGTTGATTTTACGCAGCCTGTTCATTTCCCTGCTGTTCATCTTCCTCCCGCTTCAGAAAGCCGGCGCAGAAGTTGCGGTGCTGGTTCACGGCTATCTGAGCGATGCCGGCACCTGGGAACGCAGTGGCGTGAATGCCCTGCTGCGTCAGGCCGGATGGCATTACGCCGGCAACCTGAGCTTTTCACCAGCCGGACTTGTCGAACAGCCGGTTTCCGCAAAACAGGCCGATAAACTTTTCTATACGGTCAACCTGCCCTCACTGGCAACAGCGCCCGCCCAGGCGAGCTGGCTCAAGGCTGCTGTAGACCGTATCAGCCAGGAGAACCCGGACGAGAGCATCACCCTGGTGGGGCATTCCGCCGGTGGCGTGGTCGCACGACTGATGCTGGTACAGTACGGGAAAGGCAAGGTAGACCGTCTAATTACCATCGCCGCTCCTCACCTGGGCACAGACAAGGCCATTCGCGCCCTGGACGCCGTGGATGATTCGGGCATGTTCGGCATCGTCAAGGAATGGTTCGTGCGTGACGAGATTGGCGATGGCATGTACCACACGCTGAAGGCCTCCCGGGGTATCCTGTTCAACCTGGTGCCACCCGCACCGGGTACGCTGCTGTTCTGGCTGAATGCCCAGCCTCATCCGGATATCGATTATGTCTCGGTCATTCGCAGTGGCGGCTACGTCATCGCCGGTGATCTGGTGGTGCCGCCTTTCAGCCAGGACATGAACATGGTTCCCGCATTGCGCGGCAAGTCCAAGCGCTGGCTTTCCTACCAGGGTCACGAACTGACACCCAACGACGGCAAACTGCTGGCGGAGATACTCTGAACTCTTAGTCTTTCCAGAACGCCGGGGTGAGCAGAATAAGGATGGTGAAGATCTCCAGCCGCCCCAGCAACATGGCGATGATGGCAATGCCTTTTCCCAGGCTGCTCACTTCCTGGAAATTGCTGGCAACCTTGCCCAGACCCGGACCCAGGTTGTTCATGCAGGTCGCGACAGCGGAGAACGCAGACACCTGGTCCAGCCCCGCGTGGATCATGAGCAGCATCAGCACCACAAATACCAGCGTATAAGCGGCGAAGAAACCCCACACCGCGTTCATGATGCGCTGGTCCACCACGTGCCTGCCCAGGTACACGGGCAGGATGGCATTGGGATGAATGAGCTTGCGTATTTCCCGCATGCCCTGTTTGAACAGCAGCACCACACGCAATACCTTCATGCCACCGGCCGTAGAACCACCGCA
>DRLF01000321.1 GCA_011051425.1 Thiolapillus brandeum
AAACGGTGTCCACGGACTATGACACCTCAGACCGCCTCTACTTCGAGCCCCTGACCCTGGAAGACGTGCTGGAGATCATCCATAAGGAAAACCCCGCCGGGGTCATCGTCCAGTACGGCGGCCAGACGCCGCTCAAGCTGGCGCGGGATCTGGAGAAAGCAGGCGCACCCATCATCGGCACCAGTCCGGATTCCATTGATGCGGCGGAAGACCGGGAGCGTTTCCAGAAAATGATCGAGAAACTGGGTATCCTGCAGCCGCCCAACCGTACGGCGACAGACCCGAAGACAGCGGTCAAACTGGCGGAAGAAGTCGGTTATCCCCTGGTGGTGCGGCCTTCCTACGTGCTGGGTGGCCGGGCCATGGAAATCGTTTACAACGAAGAGGATCTGACCCGTTATATGCGCGAAGCCGTCAGTGTCTCCAACGATTCACCTGTGCTGCTGGACCGTTTCCTCAATGATGCCATCGAGGTGGACGTGGATGCGATCTGTGACGGTCACGATGTCCTCATCGGCGGCATCATGGAACACATCGAGGAAGCGGGTGTGCACTCCGGCGATTCTGCCTGTTCCCTGCCGCCCTATACGCTCAGTCAGGAAGTGCAGGACCGCATGCGCCATCATATCCGCGACATGGCCCTGGAACTGGGCGTGGTTGGCCTGATGAACACCCAGTTCGCCATCAAGGGAGAAGACATCTACATTCTGGAAGTGAATCCCAGAGCATCCCGCACGGTGCCATTCGTGTCCAAGGCCACCGGCCGTCCCCTGGCCAAGATTGCGGCTCGCTGCATGGCAGGCCAGACCCTGCAGGAGCAGGATGCGACGCTAGAGATCATTCCCAAGCATTATTTTGTCAAGGAAGCGGTATTCCCCTTCGTGAAATTCCCGGGAGTCGATTCGGTACTCGGCCCGGAGATGAAATCCACCGGCGAAGTCATGGGCGTGGGCAGCACCTTTGGCGAAGCCTACGGCAAAGCCAATGAAGGCGGGAGCATCAAGCTGCCCACAGGTGGCAAGGCCTTGCTGTCGGTGCGGGAAGCCGACAAGCAGCGCATCAAGCTGGTGGCCCGGGATCTTGCCGAGCTGGGCTTCGAGCTCTATGCCACAGGCGGCACCTGTGACGCTATCCTGTCTGCTGGTGTAGACTGTGTACGGGTCAACAAAGTAATGGAAGGCCGACCGCACATCGTCGACATGATCAAGAACGATGATTTTGATCTTATCGTCAACACCACGGAAGGCAAACAGGCCATGTTGGATTCGGCTTCCATACGGCGGGCAGCGCTGCAGCACAAGATCAGCTACACCACCACCATGTCCGGTGGAGAGGCTATCGTAATGGCGATCCAGCACCAGGGCGAACCCGTGGTGATCAGCCTGCAGGAACTGCACAGCTGATAACCGCCGCTGTACCAAGAAGAACAACAGGGCGCCGCTGAGGATGTCATTCCGGTTCAGGCCGGAATCCATCATACCGTGATGAATATAATATGGACCCCGGCCTTTGCCGGGGTGACAAAAATACCGTTGTTCGAGATGCCCTATAAAGAAAACAGATATTCTGACGGGATCGTATTCCCGGTAACTTTCAGACCAGATTGCTTATGAATAAAACACCGATGACAGTGCAGGGCGCGGAAGCCCTGCGGCAGGAACTCAATGAACTGAAGACCGTTGCGCGACCGAAGGTCATCGCAGCGATTGCAGAGGCGCGCGCTCACGGCGATCTGAAGGAAAACGCCGAATACCATGCTGCGCGGGAACAGCAGAGCTTCATCGAGGGCCGCATCAAGGATATCGAGGCCAAGCTGTCCAATGCGCAGATCATCGATGTCAGTACCGTCAATGCCGGCGGGCGGGTGGTGTTCGGTGCCACGGTGGATGTGCTTGACCTGGAGACTGACGAAGAGCATACCTATCAGATCGTCGGCGAGGATGAGGCGGATATCCGCCATTCCCGCATTTCCGTAACCTCTCCCATTGCCCGTGCGCTCATCGGCAAATCCGAAGGCGACGAGGTGGAGATTCAGGTGCCTGGCGGCATGCGGGAGTTCGAGATACTGGAAGTCCGCTACATATGAACGCATTCAGGGAAGGATCCCAATGAGATGGCTGTTCGCATTCTTTCTGTCGGCGACGCTGCTGTTGTCCGGACTGCAGTTGTGCATTGCCGGCGAAAGCAGCGGCACAACGGCTGAGAAGACGCCGGCTGAACAGGCCTTCGTCCGCCTGAAGCGGGATGAAAACGGCAAGCCAGCAGCCCTGCAGGTGGCCGTGGTGCGCTATGTGCCCCGGGACAAGGACAAGGATCATTCTCTCGAGTACGTGGACCTGATTTCCGCCGTGCATATCGGCGAACACGATTATTACAAGCTCATCAACTTCCTCTTTACCCGTTATGACGCCGTGTTGTATGAACTCGTGGCGCCACAGGGTACGCGTATCCCCAGGGGTGGCAACGAGAAGAAAGGCATCATTTCCGGAGCGCAGAGCTGGATGCGTGATGTGCTGGGCATGGGAATGCAGCTGGAAGACGTGGATTACACGCTTCCCCATCTTGTGCATGCGGATCTGTCGCCCAGTGAATTCAGCGAACGCATGGACGAGCGCAATGAATCCGTTATCGGGATGATCGGTAAAGCGGGTCTTGCGGGCATGGGCAGGCGCAACACCACCCGGATACTGCTCAGTGAAATGCGGCTGCTCAGGAATCTCATGTCGGGTAACCGTGATCTGGCGCTGAAAATCTTCATGGCAGAGCAAATGGTGCAGAGTATCAAGCTGGGCGACGCCGTCGAGGGCAAGAAAGGCAGCACGCTGGTTGCCGAGCGCAACAAGAAGGCGCTGCAGGTGTTGCGTCGCGAAATCGATGCGGGCAAGAAAAAGCTGGCCATCTTCTATGGCGCAGCCCACATGCCGGATATGAGCAAACGCCTGATGTCCGAATTCGATCTGGTGCCTGCCAGCACCGTTTGGCTGGATGCCTGGAAACTAGGACCTACGGATTCTCAAAACCGTCGCTGAACAGCTTGCTTCTCGGGCCGTAGTGGGGAAGCTTCTTTCCCAGTTCATAAGGTCCGAGATCGGGCGCATTTCCCGCATAACCCCCGTTGATGTTTGCCAGCACCACACCGGCATCCACCGCATTGCAACCCGGTTTCAGCGCCATGTACTGAAATGGCATGGGAGCAGGTGGAGCCATGGGTATCTCGAACTGCGTGAAGCAGCTGTTGCGGCTGATGCGAATCCCGTGGGTCTGTAATCCCGTTGCCTGGGAAAAATCTGTCAGCAGGGGATAACGCACACCGGCCCATTTCATGGCATAGGTTGCACTGCCCCAGTCGAAACCATCGTAATCGAGATGCGTCCGCCAGTCCGGCTGGTGCCCGCCGGCATTGTGTTCCCAGGCATAGCCGTCATTGGCGCTGATCCAGATGTTGTTGCTCGAATGAAACGTCAGGATGCCGGGGACTTCGTTGGGCCATGAGGAGCCGAGTGCATTGTCCCAGCCGACAAAGAGATTGTGTGCCAGCAGCACACGGCTGGTGCTGCGGATCTTCAGCGTGGATTCCAGGGGCGCTGCAACCTGGTTGCGGATGAAGTACCACGGGCCGCGGTTCATGGGCTGGAAGCTGAAAGCGTTGTGCCGTACGTTGGAGATACGGTTTTCCCACACCCGGATGTTGGTGTAGCCATAGTCCGGTTCGATGCCGTCGTCGGTGACATCGAATATTTCGTTTCTGAAGAGGTCCGTATTGCTCAGGGGGTAGGAAATGCCGTCGGCCACCCGGGAAATGCGGTTCCAGGCAACCGTGTGGCCGCTTGTGTGCTGCAGGTCGATGCCTTCGCCACCCCAGCTCGCCGGGCCATCAGGCATGTTGATATCCTTGTCACCGACAATGGTGTTGTCGGTTATCAGCCAGTTTGAACCGCCGTGATTCAGGACGATGCTGTAGTAGAAGTCGGTGAAGCGGTTGCCCTTGATCACCACGTCGTCTGGCGCGTTGTAGGTTCTCAGCCCGTATTCATTGTCCACATCGGCATGACCACGTACGTGGATGCCTTCAATCCACAGGTGTCCGGCGGCGATGCGCAGCGGATCGTCGAAAACCACGCTGGCGTTTTGTGCAGCCTGCCAGACGATGTAGCTGTCGCTGGTCCCCGGGGTATCCAGCAGGATTTCGCCGCCACTGTCGAAGCCGGAATAAACACCGCTGTGGAGCAGGAAGGTATCTCCCGGGCGGGCGTGCTTCTGGGCTTCCTCTATACCGAGGAACGGACTGGCCGCTGTACCTGTGCCACCGCCATTGCCGGGCCGGACATGCAAGCGTCGTCCGACGGTGGGCTTTCGCGGTTGCGGCCGCGTGCTGATGCTGAGGGTCTGGCGGGTGTTTCCTCCGTCCGGATCACTGATTTCCAGTGCCAGTTCGTAGCGTTGCCCGGGATCGAGAAAAAAGATGCTGCCTGCAAAGCCGTTGAAATGATCCGTGATGTCCTTTACCGGGCTGTCGGGCGTGTAATCCACGCGAAAAAGATCCAGTGCGGGTTGCCATGTCCCGTTTCCAGCAGGCCGGAATGCAAGCGTGCCACGGGCATTGTGGTTGTCATCTCCGTCGATGCGGATTTCAATGCCGACCGAATGGAGCGTGGCGTAACCTGACACCTGACCGGCGACGGTGCTTTGGGCGGCAGAAGCGGGTTGAACGGCGGGAATCAGTATCAGCGTGAGAAGGAGGGCGAATGCCCTGTAAACAGAATGGCGCTTTGCGACGAAAGAATGTTGCATGGGGCATTTTCGCACTGCAGCCCGGGA